>CAYGQZ010000038.1:0-23036 GCA_964352055.1 uncultured Rhodobacterales bacterium | reverse complement strand
ATGCCCGACAGCATCGGACGCAAGATGATCCCGAAGCCGAACGAGACCAGCGCCCAGATGACAAGGCTGATCTTGATGAGACGCACATTGGCATTCCAATAGGCGTTGTTTTCTTCATCGTTTTGGGACATGAGTTTTCCTCCTCCATGTGATTTCCCGCAAGGTCGGTCAGACCCCGCAAATTGTGTCGTTATGCCCGGACACCGGCGACAATGGTGTCGAGCGCAGAAGCGATTTCTTCGATCACGCCCATCGCGGGGACGCGGTGCAGCGCACCCTTCGACTGGTAGTAACCGATCAGCGGCGCGGTTTGCGCGTGATAGGCGTCCAGCCGTTGCGCCACGGTTTCGGCATTGTCGTCTGCGCGGCGCTTCATGTCGGTGCCACCGCAGTTGTCGCAGACGCCATCGACCTTTGTCGGCTTGAAGCTGTCGTGATACCCTTCGCCGCAGCTGCCACAGGTGAACCGGCCCGAGATCCGCTCGACCATCGCCGCGTCCTCAACCTCAAGGCTGATGGCCGCGTTGATGCGCTGGCCGGTGTCGGCCAGCAGCGCATCCAGCGCCTCGGCCTGAACGGTTGTGCGGGGAAAGCCATCAAGGATCACGCCCTTGGCCCCGTCCGGTTCCGCCAGACGGTCGCGCAGGATCGCAATGACAATGTCGTCACTGACCAGATCGCCCGCTTCCATCACGGCCTTGGCCTCTTTGCCTGCGGGGGTGCCAGCCGCAACGGCAGCACGCAGCAGATCGCCGGTGGAGAGCTGTACAAGGCCGTGCGCTTCTTCGAGCATGCGGGCCTGTGTGCCCTTGCCGGCCCCCGGAGGGCCAAGCAGGATCAATACGGGTGCTGTTTGTGGCATTTTGCTTCCATCCATTATCCGTTTCTCCGGTTCATGCGATTCTCGATCAGATCATCGACAACCGATGGATCCGCGAGGGTCGAGGTGTCGCCGAGCGCCGCAAAATCGTCTTCAGCAATCTTGCGCAGAATGCGGCGCATGATCTTGCCGGAGCGGGTCTTGGGCAGGCCGGGCGCCCACTGGATAAGATCGGGTTTTGCAATCGGGCCAATTTCGGTGCGGACCCAGACTTCAAGCTCTTTGCGCAAGGCGTCGGAAGGTTCCTCGCCGTTCATCAGGGTCACGTAGGCATAGATGCCCTGGCCCTTGACGTCGTGGGGATAGCCAACAACGGCGCTTTCGGCGACCTTGGCATGGGCCACAAGCGCGCTTTCGACCTCAGCGGTGCCCATGCGGTGACCCGAGACGTTGATCACGTCGTCCACGCGGCCCGTGATCCAATAGTCGCCATCCGCGTCTCGGCGGCACCCATCACCTGAGAAATAATAGCCTTTGTAATCGCCGAAATAGGTCTTCTCGAACCGCTCATGGTCACCCCAGATGGTGCGCATCTGACCCGGCCAACTGTCCCCGATGCACAAGACACCTTCGACGCCGTTGCCTTCGATCACTTCACCGCTGGTGGGTTCCAGCACGACGGGCTTCACGCCAAAGAAAGGTTGCTGTGCGGCACCGGGCTTGAGGGTGGTGGCACCAGGCAGGGGGGTCAGCATGTGACCACCGGTTTCTGTCTGCCAGAACGTGTCAACGATGGGGCAACGGCCTTTGCCGACAACCTCGTTGTACCAGTTCCAGGCTTCGGGGTTGATCGGCTCTCCGACCGAACCCAGCAGGCGCAGATCAGACAGGTCGTGCTTTTCAACCCATTCCTTGCCAGCCCCCATCAGAGCGCGAATGGCTGTGGGCGCAGTATAGAACTGGTTGACCTTGTGCTTGGCACAGACTTCCCAGAACCGACCCGCGTCAGGGAAGGTGGGCACCCCTTCGAACATGATCGTCGTCGCGCCGTTGGCCAGAGGACCATAGACGATATAGCTGTGGCCGGTAACCCAGCCCACATCCGCCGTGCACCAGAACACGTCGCCTTCGTGGTAGTCGAACACGATCTCATGGGTCATTGCGGCATAGGTCAGGTAGCCGCCAGTGGTGTGCACGACGCCCTTGGGCTGACCGGTTGAGCCGGAAGTGTACAGGATGAACAGCGGGTCTTCGGCAGCCATTTCTTCTGGCGGGCAATCGGCCGAGGCCACGTCCATCAACGCGTTACAGTCATAATCACGATCGGTCCACGTGGTCTGACCACCCGTCCGCTTGACCACCAGGCATTTCACGCTGTCCTTGCAGTGCAACAAGGCGGTGTCAGTGTTGGCTTTCAGCTTGGTTTCTCGTCCGCCTCTGGGCGCCAGATCCGCAGTAATGACGACTTTTGCGTCAGAACCGTTGATCCGGGCACCCAGGGCGTCCGGGGAGAAACCGGCAAAAACAATGGAATGGATGGCCCCGATCCGGGCACAGGCGAGCATCGCATAGGCCGCCTCGGGGATCATGGGCAGATAGATGACAACCCGGTCGCCCTTGGTGACGCCCAGATCCTTGAGAACGTTGGCCATCTTGCTGACCGAAGTATGAAGATCGCGATAGGTGATGTGCAGCGACGCGTCCTTGGCCGGATCATCGGGTTCCCAGATGATGGCCGTCTGGTCGCCACGGGTCTCAAGGTGGCGGTCGATACAATTTGCAGAAACGTTGAGTGTGCCGTCCTCAAACCAGCGGATGTCGATGTTGCCGGGCGCGAACGAGGTGTTCTTGACCTTGGTAAAGGGTTTGATCCAGTCGATCCGCTGGCCTTGCTTGGCCCAAAACGTATCCGGGTCGGAAATGGACGCTTCATACATCTCAGCGTAGTCTTTGGCGGTGACATGCGCCCTTGCGACTGTTTCCGCGGAAGGCGGATAGCTTTTGGTGATTGGGGTGGTTGTATCGTTCATTCTCAAATCTCCTCCGGAATGATGTTCGCCGTGTCGGACAGGGCAAAAACACTCATGAAGCGAGTATAGAGGCAGATGACGAAAAATTGTGCGGTTGCGGCATCGTCAACGCATGATCAGTAAATTATTTTGAATATATCGTTGAATATTCTGTAAAAAAATTTACAATGTAGAAATTAATCAATAATTTACAATATTCTAAAGAATGGCGCTGAAAATGAGACGTTAACCTTTTGGTATGCTGTTGCATGCGGAATGGGTCTTGTCACGCGCTTTTGCCGCGTGCGGCACATGCGACAAATTGTCTGAAGACCCTTGCCCCAGGATGATGAAGCCACGCGCAGTTTGAAAAGTCTGTTTTCCGGCTCGAATCGCGTCTGGCATCAGATGTGCATTTGCGACCGATCCGTGCTTTGCGGCGCAATCGGCTGGAACGCCATTCGGAGCAAAATTCACAGAATGGCACCCAATCTGCGCAGTTTCGGGCCTTTTGAAACCACAAGATATGTCCCATTCCGCTTGTCCGCTGGCGAAAAACCTGCCCTATGACACCCAGGCGAAAGTTCGAGGGAAAGAGTGGCCGTGTTCACACGCTATGCGATCTACTACACGCCAGATACCGGATCGCCGTTGGCTGAGTTTGGGGCCAATTGGTTGGGGTGGGAGTCCGCCTCGGGACAATTGCGCGCTCAGGCGCAGATTGAAGGCATCGACATCCTTGCCATCACGGAAACCCCTCGCAAATACGGGTTCCATGGCACGATAAAGCCTCCCTTTCGCCTCGCGGACGGAACGGATGCAGCGGAATTGCACCAAGCGTTGGCTGAACTCTGTGACGCCGCTGCGCCGGTCCACCTTGATGGATTGGAATTGGCCGCGATGGGTCGCTTTCTGGCGCTTGTCCCCGTGGGAGAGACGAAAACCCTGGCCGAGCTTGCAGCGACAGTGGTTCAACGCCTGGATCGATTTCGCGCGCCTGCCACTGCGCAAGAGCTGGCCAAGCGCCGCGCCATGCACCTCAGCCCGGCACAAGAAGCCAATCTGGTTGCCTGGGGGTACCCGTTTGTGCTCGATCAATTCCGGTTTCACATGACGCTGACCGGTCGATTGGATCAAGAGACACGCACCAAAACGCGCGCCGCATTACAGAACCGAATTTCGGTTCTGGACCTCAAGCCATATTCAATTGCCAGCCTTACGCTGCTGGGCGAAGACAGCGCAGGCATGTTTCACCACATAGCGCGATGTGCTTTGCGCCGTTGAACCGGCTCGCGATAAGGGTTCCGCAGGTTTCGCAGAACAGGCGCGTCACGCCATCAGCCAGACCCAGTTTCCTGTATGTCCGGGGATGGCCAAGGTGAACCGAAAACCGGACGGTCGCACCAGAACAAATAGGTTCCGGCCGCCACCAGATACATACTGACAGGCACGACAATCGTACGCGCCACGGCGCACAAACGATTTGGTGGCCTCATGACGCAGCCCTTCACAATAGCAGCTCCCTGCAAGCTTTTCTGTATCGGTCATCTGCCCTCCACGCCTGTTCCACATCTTCTGACGAAGATACCTTTTGGGCAGCCATCGCAAACGTTGCCGCAAGAACGTGTCTATCGCAGGATCGTGGATCATTGCGCGCATCGCGATTATCGGCGTTCTGGCCAACCCCCGCGAGAGCGCTACTTTGGGTGCATGCGTATATTCATTGCTTTTCTGCTCTCCGCCCTGCCCGCCTCCGCATGGGAATTCACGCCAAACCCGATTTGCACCCTGAATCACGTGGAAGCGGATGTTTCGGTAAAGCTCACCTATGATCACAGCACGCGGATTTATGCGATTGGTGTCACCCAGCCCGACGGATGGCCACGCGGGCCAATATATTCCATTCGCTTTGAGGGCCAGCGACCGTTGACGATTTCGACGGATCGGCACCAAGTCGCAGGCCAGACCATCACAGCCACGGATACCGGGTTTTCAAACGTCCTGAACGGGCTGGAATTCAATCGCGTTGCGACCGCCTTTACCGACACAGCAGCTGCACGCTTTTCGCTGGAGGGGGCCGCGGAGCCCGTTCGAGCCTTTCGCGCCTGCACCATGGCCCCTTCGGTTTAGGGTGCGTTCCGGTCGCAGCGCAGCAGGTCTGGAATACCCCACTTTGAGCGATGCCGAACTGCGCCTAGACTGATCCCATACTGTTTGTAGCGCACCATTTTCGCGCGGGCCTTTTCAATCAAAGAGAGTTTCCATGACACAGTTCTTGTTTGGTTTTTCATTAACATTCGCGACCGCGCTGATCGTCATTGTCGGGGATGTCGCCCTGAAGGTTGCAGCTGACGGAGGCAAGCCGTTGCTGTCCTTGCTGGTGGTCGCTGGATGCGTTCTTTATGCATCTTCGGCAGTGTTTTGGTATTTTTCAATGCAGCACCTCACCCTGGCTCAAGCCGGTGTTGGTTTTTCCATGCTGACACTGGTGGCACTGGCTGTGTTGGGAGCCGTCTTTTTTGGCGAGACGCTGCGCGCCCGGGAATATGCCGGGCTCGCCTGTGCCCTGTTATCTATGGTGCTGATGGCCCGTTCGCATTAGGTCAGACTGATGAATGGGTGCTGACCCCTCGCACGCGGCACCGCCGATCAAAAATCGAAGATGTCCCCAAGCAGATCGCCCATCCCCTTCTTTTTCCTGCGGCCGGTCCGATCATGGTCGCGGCGGTCGTCTTCATCGTAGTCTGATCTACTGCGATTGCCTGGCGGCGGAGGGGGCGGAGCGCTGTAGGCGGATGCCCGGTCGATGATCTTGTCCAATTCACCGCGATCAAGCCAGACACCACGGCAGGTCGGGCAGTAATCAATTTCGACCCCGCTGCGGTCAGTGATAACGAGTGCGGTTCCGTCAATAGGGCATTGCATCGGCTCTCTCCATGTGAGTTGCACAGCAAAGATAGGTACGGGCGGCGAAATTTCATCCACGGCTGCGGGAATTACCAGTGGCGCGTTCCGGGGCCACCCTTGATTTGGCCCGTCAGGTTTGACGTCACCCAACCGCCATAGAAATCACCCGGTTGCGGCATCACCCTTTCTTCGCCCACGTAACACGCGTCCATTTTGCCCGCATAAAAAGCGATGTAGTCCTTGATATCCGCATAACGCGGGCTGGGAGTTGGATAACTCCACGCTGCTCGGTTTACGTGCCTGTCACCCACAGCGACGGACCAATACTGCGCAGCCCCTTTCCACTCGCAGAACGACGCGCCCGGGGCCGGTTTCAGGACCGCCATCACATCGCGACGCGGCACGTAATATGTTGGTGCATGGTGCGTTTCCAATATGCGCAAGGCGCTTTGTGTATCAACGACCAATGCGCCAGCCAGATGCACCCGAATGCGCTGCGCAACGGCTTCCAATGCGGGTGGCCGCGGAAAGGATTGAACGTTTTCTGACAGCAGTTCCATGGGCAACTACATAATGCTGCCGCCACCCAAGGCGAATTGTCTCTCGCGATTTCGAAACAACTTAAGACAAATGGTGCCACCTGACGTTTTGTCATCCTTTCTTTCCGGCAGCGTCGGCGGGTTCAGGGTTTTCGAGAACGCCCTTGACCAGAAAATCTGGTGGAGTTCCTTCAACGACGCATGAAAGAACAGGCTGGTCGCTGGCTTTTTGTGTGGCGGAGCAGAAAACTCTCCGAGATCACATCAGAACACGCAAACAGTTCATGCCGAAAAACCTGGCTCTGACATCATCTCTTTCAGCACTTTGCCGACCTCAGCAGGAACCGAGGTGAAGCGGACTGAAAACACGCTGTCCGGCACCGGGTCATCCGCCACCTTGCCGTAAATGCCTATTCCGTTGGTGGCACCGTTTTCATTTTTGAGCATCATTTCCACGTCCGTGAACGGCCCCGGTAAGACCGTGCTCCTGATCTGGACACCCTGTTGGGAAAGGCGCACGATGTCGCCCTGATATACCTTTTCGACAACCTTTTTTTCGACGACGAGGCGGAAGGAAATCGGAACCTTGTCTTGCAGGTCGATCCACTCGGGGACGGGCTCTGTCAGATTAAGGTTATATGCGCCACCAACACCCATGACCTTGAAAAGCCGCAAGGGTTCCGTGACCCCTTTGGGTTCGACCGATCCGATGTCGCGCACTGTCATCGGTGCGCTAATGGCCACTTTGGTCGCTTCCGTGATCAGAACCTGCCCGCCAATGGTGTAGCCTTCTACCCGGTTGGCCAAGTTTACATTGCTGCCGACGATACCGTATTTGGCCCGCTTTCGAGAACCAATGTTCCCGGCGACCACGTCGCCGGTGTTGATGCCAATCCCCATTTCGAGATCCGGCAGCCCGTTGCGCCGGTTCCATTCGTTTACCCGTGGCATGGCCAGTTGCATTTCCAGCGCGCAGGCGACTGCGCGTTCGGCATCGTCCGGGCGCTGAAATGGCACACCGAAAATCGTCATGATACCGTCACCGATAAAGGCGTCGATTGTCCCTTTGTACTTGTCGATGACTGTCGTCATCTCGCTGAGGTAATTGTTCAGCAATTTCACGATGGTTTCCGGCGGCAGATTGTCCGAGAATGTGGTAAATCCCCGCAAATCCGACATCATGACAGTCACAGTTGTATTGCGGCCGCGGAAATCCAGCGCATCAGGAGACTTCAGCAACTGATCGACAATCTGGTCCGACATATAGCGGCCAAATGTCTGCTGGATGAAATTCGAATGCGTCTCAAGCTGTTCGGTGCGTTCACGGACCTTGTCTTCGAGGTTTTCAACCAGTTCCGCGTTCTGGATCGAGATCGCGATTTGCCCGGACAACAGTGAAATCAGGTGGGCCCGGTCGGGCGTAAAGGCGGAAGATGTCAGGTCGTTTTCAAGATACACGATCCCGACCAGAACGCCCTGATTGAGGATCGGCTGGCACAAAACCGAGCGGGTCTCGCGTTCCTGAATATAGGGATCGACCAGAAATCGTTCATCCTGATGCGCGTCATCCACCAGAACCACGTCAGACATGCGCGCCGCGTAGTTGATGACCCGCTGCGGCACGCGCCGCATGCCATCCGGTGTATCAAGGGGGATCGACATCATCACGTCTATGTTTTCGGAATTGACGTTGGCCTCGGCCTCAACGACGAGCGCACCATTGCGCACCAGCAACAGAACGCCCCGTTGCGCACCCGCGTTTTCGATCAGGTTGGTCAGCAGGCGTTCCAGCAGTCGGCTCAGATTGATCTCGCCAGATATGGTTTGGCCCGCTTTGATAAGTGTATCGATATCAAGCTGGGCTTCGGATGAGCTGGTACGGCCACGCTGGGTCGTGTTGCGACGGAAGTCCAGGGGCGGCCTCGAGGACGCGCGCGCCTCGCCAAACTCGGTCAGCAGTTGCGGGAACTCCATCTCGAGCTCTTCGTTTTTGCGAACCGCGCCCCACATGCCATACGCGTAATGCGCGCTGCGCAGATACATTCCGCCAATGCGCGATTTCGGTCGACTTTCCATGACAAATCGCGCGGCCAATTCGTTGGCCAGCGCCTCATCCTGAATGAACCGATACTTGTGCGCGGCATCAATCGCCTGATCATAAAGGTCTGAAGCTTCCAGATCGTTTTCGGTGATCCGGGCAAGTTCGGCCTCTGCAATCAGTCGCTTGGCGAGGTAGTTTTCCGGGCAGCTTGCCGCCCAGACCGCGAGACGGTCGATATTTGCACGGATCTGATCCAGTGCAGCAGCATCGCGTTCTGCATCGCCACTTGGATACAGGGCTGCGAGCGACAGAGCCTGATACAGCCTGTGATCCGCCAAGGTCGGATGATTTGGAATGAAGTGAAGCATGCTCTCCACATCCCGGGTCAGATCGAGCGCCTCTTTCGGGTTCCCATAAAGATAAAGCGCCTGCGCCTTGAGCACCTTGAAAAGACAGATTGCCAAAGACAGCTGTTGCTCTTCACAGGCTTCAAGGAATGTTCTTTCGTCGACATCATCAGAGCGGAAATCGACGGTGGACTTTGTGCGTCCCGCCAGTGTGGAAAGCACGATCTCATGGGCGCGGATCGCTGCAGAGGCCCCGAGATTCTTGGTGTCGTCGGTGAATTCGAGCCGCTCCTTGAGCCCCTCCAGAACCGTATCGATCCGTGCGCCCGAGAACGTCTCGAGCAAGACCCGGTACACCGCAAGATAGCCAACCCAGAGGATTTCCCCCACGTCCAGACCTTCCTGGATACCACGATCGATGACAGGAAGTGCATCATCGACATGTTTGACCCAAGGCTCCAGCTCCGAGCCGACCACAAGGCAAACGGTTGCGTTGGGTGCCTGCCCCTCGAAGCGTTCACAAAGTTTCAGGGCCAGGTCACCGAATGCAGCACCTTCCTGATACTTGTCCATGAACGCACCCATGACCAGGCCAAGGTTTGCATAGGACAGAGCGGATTCCGGTGCGTTGCCATATTCCAGCGACACCTTGACGGACGTGCCGACAACAACCGGGAAAAGCTGCTGATTGGACAGAAAAGCGGCAATGGTCAGATGCCGCAAGCAACGTTGCGCAAGCGCCATTTTCGCATCTACGATGTTGGGTTCGTCGATCAGGGATGCGGGGTTGCGCCCGCCCAGCATCTGCATGACTTCGCCGATGATCTGTTGACCGGCTTCCCCCAGATCGCCCGTAGGCAGCGGGACCCCCACCAATGACAGCGCCATGGACGCCGCGTCAATCGCATCGCCAAACTGTGCAAGCTGCGTGTGTTGCGCGATCCGGGTAAAATAGACTTCCGCACGTTCCAGATCCGTGCGCACATGATCAAGCGTAACGGCAACAGTCTCGGCACAAGTTTCGTGGTTGCCGCAGAGGTATTCGAGCGCCGCCCGTTGCCGGAACGCGTCGAGCGTCAGATCGTAATTGTCGTCCCAACCCGTGTCGCCCAAGAGTTCCTGTGCTGTCTGGACAAATGACAACGCCGCCTCATAGGCGGTCGCACTCGATGCCCTGCGTGCGGCCGCCACGTTCAGCTTCGCCAACTCCATCCGTTCCTGATCGTCGTCTATCAACGAGCGGCCGAGGTTCATGTGGTCAACGATTTCAAAAATGCGTTCAGCGCGGCCTTCGGGCGGCAGGGTGGCCAGCAAACTGCGTCCGATCGTCAGCTGAACGATGCGCTGGCTGTCGGGATCAATCAGGCTGTAGGCCGCCTGTTGCACCCGGTCATGCTGAAACTGGAATTCACGCACCAGCAGCGGTGAGAGGATATCTTCGGCCTCAGATGCCGTGAATTCGGACAGGGGTCTCAGCAGCTCTTCGTCGAGTGCCTCGCGCAACCGATCAAAAGCCTGCTGATGGCTGAGGTTCTGGATCAACGCCACTGTGTCGATGTCAAAGCGGTTGCCGATGCAGGCCGCAATCCTGATCGTTTCCTGCGTTTCTGGCGACAGTTGACGCAATCGTCGCAACAAAAGGTCGACAACATTGTCCGTAATGCCCGCCGTGCGAATAGCCTTGAGATCCCATTCCCAGGCAGCGCTGTCGACATCGAGATCCGATGAGCGCGAAATCAACCCTTCACGATAGAGATCCATAAGAAACTGGCGCACGAACAATGGATTGCCCTGAGTTTTTTGCAGAACCAGCCGCGCCAGACCGGTCACTTCCGCTGTATCTGCATGCAGCGTATCGGACAGCAGGTTCGCGATGTCAGGCAGGCCGAGCGGTTCAAGCTTGAGACTTGCGATCGAAGATCCAACGCCGCGCAGATCCTTGAGCAACTGCCCGAACGGGTGCATCGCGTCAACTTCGTTGTCGCGATATGCGCCGATCACCAAAAGCCGCTCAATGCTCTCATCCGTGAGTATGACACGCAGCAGGTTGAGCGTTGCCGTATCGGCCCATTGCAAGTCATCCAGGAAGATGACGATGACCCGGTTTTCTGCAGAAAGAACATGCAGCAACTGCACTATAACCCGATTGAAGCGGTTGATCGCTTCGGCAGCGCCAAGCTCTGGTACGGCCGCCTGCGGTCCGATCACCAGTTCCAGTTCCGGCAATACGTCCAATATGACCTGGGCATTGGGGGCCAACGCGTCATTCAGTTCCTGTCGCCATTTGGCAAGTCTGGAATCGCTTTCTGTCAGCAATTGCCGAACCAGCTCTCGCAAAGCTGCGACCATTCCAAGATAAGGCGTATTGCGCTGGAACTGGTCGAACTTGCCTCCGATGAAGTAACCGCGTGCCCGCGTGATGGGTTTGTGGACCTCATGCACCAGCGCTGACTTGCCGATGCCAGACTGGCCCGCAAGCAGCATCAGTTCAGCCTTGCCGCTGCGTGTCCGTTCAAACGCCTCCATCAAACGCTGGACATCGCCCTCGCGCCCATACAGCCGTTCCGGCATGTGGAAGCGGTGCGACCGATCCCGCAAGCCCGGCTCGAACCGCTCCAGACCGACACCCAGCCGAACGATTTCGAGGTCCGCAATAATACCCGCGGCACTTTGGTAGCGATGCTCGGCTTTCTTGGCCATGAGCTTGCTGAGGATCTTGGACAGGGCCAGCGGCACATCCGGGTTGCGTCGGTGGACAGGAATGGGATCGCGCGCAATATGGCAATGCACCAGTTCCATCATGTCGTCCGCGTCAAACGGCGGTGCGCCTGTCAGCATTTCGTAGAAGGTTGAGCCAAGCGAGTAAAAATCGGTCCGATAATCCAGTGACCGGTTCATCCGCCCGGTCTGTTCCGGCGACATGTAAGACAGCGTGCCTTCCAGAACTTCCGGGCTTTTCAGCGAGGGTTGCTCGCGCGAAAACCGCGAAGCGATGCCAAAATCGATGATCTTGACCTCTCCCGTGGATGGGTTGATGACAATGTTTTGCGGGCTGATGTCCTTGTGGATGATGTTGGCGCGGTGCACCTTGTCCAGCGCTTCCGCAATTTGAATGCCCGTTTCGATGACTTCATCGATTTCAAGGGACCTGTCTTTCAACAGACCCGCGATGGACATGCCGCCAAAGTCCTCAAGCACCATGAAAAGTGTTTTTTCATGCCTGCGCAGGTCATGCCCCCGGACGACCCCGGCCGCCTCAATGGAACTGGTCACCTCATATTCACGGCGGTAGCGCGCCAGTTCCTCGATGCTTGGAAAATCGTTCTTCAGGATCTTCAGAACGACAGGCATCCCGTCGCTTTCGCGCGTGGCCTTGACGACCATCGAATTGTCGCTCTCGTAGAGGCGTTGAACCAGACGAAACCCGGGAATGAAGGCCATAGTGCTTTATCCAACCGCCATGGGCGGTTCCTCGTATTGGCTTTCCGGATGCTCATAAAAGCCGATACCGTGCCCGACCTGGGCAAAGTTCAACTCCGAAAAGTTTCCGTAAGGCATAAATAGTTTCAGCAGAGGATATACATCCTGTTGCCATTTGTCTTCGTCTTCATAGCGCGAAAGCGCAAGCCCGGGCAACGTTCGGCCTGCTTCGACGAAAGGTTCCATCTGGTCAAGATAGCGCGCGACTTCTGGGATCCGCCGCGCGCGGTCCAGCCCTTGCTTGGCGTGGCGCCAAAACGGCGTATCCCAGCGGGACCCGCACGCATAGTGCCACGCAATGAATATCGAATTGCACAGGATGTAGGACCGCATCATCGTGTTGTAGCCCGACAATTCCACCGGATTGGGGCGCGTCTTGGGGTCATGCCCTTCGATCCAGCGTTGGGCTGAACGCACTTGCAGAATGGATGCGCCAATCGACGTCGCCTCAAGCGGTTCCACGAAAGACGCCGCGTTTCCGATCCAGAAGACCCGCCCGTCAAAGAGCGTCTCCCGAACGAAATTCGGGAAATTGAGCGCGCCCCGCGTTTTCCAGTCGGAGATGCCTTCCCCACTCAGGAAGTCGGTGAAGTCTGCGGCAACCTCCTCATCGGTGCTGATATCCGGATTGAAGAGGTAGCCGCACGAGATCGAGCCTGCCAAGGGAATGTGAAACACCCAGCCGTGGGGCCGTGCGGCGGCACGTGTCGCACCCGAAAGCTTGCCGGTGGGCAACCATCTGAGCAACGCGCGGCCCGTGGGGATCCAGTCCATACGGATAAGATCGGCGCCGTCCTCGCCGCCTGCATTGGCATTGCGCGGAAAGCCACGTGCATCGAAGACATAGTCGAACGTCAGCCTTCTGCCGTCTTCGAGAGTCACGTCTGCGGCGTCGGGCGTGCTGTCGAGCGCATCAACGCGGGCGTCGATATATTCAGCTTTGACATGCTTTGCGATCAGCTCAACGACCTTGGCCGCGTCAAAGTGATATCCAATCCGATTGGTCGGCTGAAACCGATTGGTGAAAGATTCCCCATCCTGCCCCCATCCATCGAACGAGGTCCCTTTTTTCAGGGTAGCCCGACAGTGCTCGACGATATCTTCAAATTCCAGACCGGCAATTTCCCTGAGCCAGACAGGAAAGCGCGGCGTGGTCCCCTCGCCCACACCGATCGTCGGAATGCGCGAGTCGAATATATGCACAAGCTCTGCATCAGGAAATTTCTTGCTGATATGTGCGGCCGAGATGAAACCGGCTGTACCGCCTCCCAGAACTCCGATTTTCATGCGGCTATCTCCCTTGTCAGGCTGTCTACGGGTCGCAGCAAATGCTGCACTTCGAGGATTGCGCGGGCGATGGTCGGGCTGGACGGGGCCGCAGCATAGACTTCGGCCAATCGTGCGGCATCGCCTGGCGCGTGCACGCCCTGCAAATCCCGCCCAGTCACAAGCTGCCATGGCGACGCGTTCAAATCAGCAAGGGCTTTCTGGAAGCATGCACCGTCAAAAGGAAGGTCGTCGGCCTGATCCACATGGTCGGCCAACACAACAGCAGCCCTTGCCGCGTTCGTCATTCCAAGCCCGAAATAAGGGTCCAGCGTCATGACGCTGTCGCCCAACATGGCAAGCCCCTTGGGCCAGTGCGGCAGACGTTCCAGATGACGCAATCGGTTCTTCGTGCGCCCGTAGTGATGGATCGGCGAAACGATTTCGGCCCCCTTGAGGGCTGCGTTCAGGCGGCCCTCGGCCAGTGACGCCGTGAACGCACTGAACTGCGCATCATTCTGAGGCATGACCTGACCGTCACGGCCCAAAAGAACCACGTTCCACAAGTCGCCCTCCGCGCGCAGCATCATCGCCGCGCGCTGTCCGCCGCGTTCGGGGGCAGCCGTCAGGCACTGCCAGTCTGGTATCTGACCAGCCGCAAGCCTGACCCAGCGCGAGGCGTATTGCCAAGGCGAGTCCACAACCGTTTCCGGTAAGTCCGCATCTTTGTCCCAAAGGTCGTGGTATGCCATCCATTGCGGCAAGCGTGATGCTGTTCCACTCACATCCACCACCAGATCAGCGCCCAAAGTTTCACCGGACGCGACCTGAACCCCGGTGACCTCAGTGCCTTTTATATCCAGTCCGAAAACCTGAGAGTTCTGGATCACCTGCGCCTTTGGATAACGCCCTAGTTCTTCGTGCAAAACCCGTTCCAGAAGTGTCCGCGAACAGGCGTACATCGTGATGCCCGAGGTCACGCGTGGCAGCCAACCGGATGGCAACCGAATGGCTGCTTCTCGCAATGGATCGAACGGAACCGCACCGTGCTGCATGATGGAATGCCGCCAACCCGGCACGATCGCATCAAGAGCGGCTGCTCCGGCCCCCATCAGCATGTGCAGGCAATGGCTTTGCGGCGCACCCCGGCGCGGTTGCGGGCCCGAAACATTCGCATTGGGGTAATCGGCGCGCTCAAGCAACGTGACCTGCCAGTTCCGACGGGCCAACGCGTGGGCCGTTGCAAGCCCGCCCGGGCCGCCTCCGATGACGATAGCATGTTTGTTCATTTGCAAATCTCTACGATGCCAGCGCCGGTCAGGACTTTTCGGACGCAGCCTTTGCAACGTTTTCCATATGAGCCTTTTCCAGGTCCTGGAATTCTTGCGGTATATCCGCATAGGAAATGCGGGTGAAGGTCTGAGCAATCACAGATGAGAAATCAGATGCCGGAGTCGCCGTGTCTGCATGAACATTGGGCACGTAGGGCCCGATAATGTGCCGCTCATTCGGGTTGGCGAAATACTGGTTGTTGTAGTAGTTGCCGCCCGGCCGTTTGCCTTGCTTTGGAAACTCCAGATGAAACAGATACGTGCCCGGGCGGCTTTCGGCGCCTTGGACCCTGATCTTGCTGTCTGGTCCGGATGCGCAGGCCTTTGGCGCATTGGGATCGATGATCAAATCAAACGCACGGGTCTCTATCACATCGGCCATCGGAAAATGGCCCTCGTGCTGCGCAATGATCGCATCCAGATTGCCCATGTCTTCCTGAAAGTACCGCAGTACCTTGCCCGGTTCCTTCCAATAGATGGACAGGATGCTGGGCCCGGTAAATTTGTATTCGCCCTTGCTGTCGTAAAGGATCGAATGCCCTGTCCATGCGCCGACCATAATGTCGTAGGGCGTTGCATAATCGAAAATTGTTTTGTCGGACATCGTAATTTTCCCAGTTGTTACAGTTGTCAGAATTGAACCACGTCACTGTTTAAACCGGCCTCGGTTTTGGGACTGTCGAGCCACCCGAGATCTACAGGAATATCATACAGACGCCCCGGTCCGAAGCGAGCCCAAAAGTGCCTCAGCCCCGGTGCCACCACCCGTACAGCCGGAAATTCAACGTCAGGTCGTAATTGGTCCAGAACGGCCACCTCAATAGAGGCCGCCTTCAGTCGATTGACGCAAACCCCAACGTCCAGCGCCAAATCGTCGGTGGCGTGATTCTTGACCGTTCTGAGGTCAATGGGCGTCGCCTGGGGGTCTGGCAAAAGGTAGGCATTGTCTTGTGTCCGCTTTGTCCGCCACCAAACCACCGACTCTTGTGAGCCCAGATAACTGTTCTGCGTGGCTGGCTGGAACACATCCGGCACCGCATCCAAAGACTGATTGACCTCGGTCATGGCCCGGGTCAGCGCGACCCTAGGATCAAGGTGGCAGCCAAAGCCGTAAATGATGTCTTCTTCACGCTTGTCGATCCGTTTGGAAATGGCAGCATAGGTCGGGACGCCCAGATCGCCTGTGACATCCAGAACCCAAAGGGACCGACCCAATGTTGCATAATGCGCAACCAACTCAGCGACATAAGGATCGTCGGACGTTGCCAGATCCACGCCCGGGCGGGGTATCCGGTTGTACCACCAGATCGCCACGGCATCGCGCTCGATCAGTTCCAGCAACCCTTGCAGGATCGCTTCTTCCATGACCGAGCCGACCGCGCATCCATTGGAATCGGCGCGACCAAAGACAGGATCAGTGGTCTGATACCCGAAGTAGCACATCGACGTGGGCAAGTACCGGAGTTGCTGGTGGGTCAATGACCAAAGCGGAGACCACGCGATGGTCGCTTGCGGATCGAAGGGTTCTGGCACCCAATGTGCCTTGTGGTCCTTCAGGTTGTGCGCAGCCCGGTTGGCAAATTGCGCGTCACTGTACAGCATGCAGTCATTGGGCCTGAATGCGGCATCCCCCAGATCCGCAAAGCGCGCCCGGATGCGCGGTTCGGTGCCATCATGAACCCCGCAATACCGCTCAAGCGATTCCGCAAGGGCACTTGCGCGCGCCTGCGCTGCCGTCTTGCCTTTGCCACCCGACCTGCGCCGCATGCCGTCACGCAAGACGAACCGCGCATCATGCATGTCGGAAAAGTTATGATCTGCCGAAAAGGTGGGTGTCAGCCATCTCTGCGCGGACGCATCAGGGTGCGTGCGGCTCCCCGGATCCAGAGCGCCGACAATCCCGGTGATCGGGCTGAGGTGACGTTCCAGCCTGCGCGCTGTCTCGGCGGGATCGCTGCCGCGATGCCCCCCATCCGACGTCACAAACTTGGGGCGAGACTGCAGAACGATTGGTTCGGGCGCCCGATCAGGAGCGCAAACCGTCCCGCAGGCAGGGCATTGCGGCCGCTGAACGAGGTGATGACGGGTTCGTTCAAAATCCAGCGCATTCGTCGAGATCACGCAGTTTGCAAGTGGCGAAGGCGTTCCGGCCCCGATCCAACGGGTCATTTCAGTGGCAGCCTCGGCCAACGGCGCAAGAACGGTTGACGGAAGATGGCCCGATTGGGTTTGCTCTATCGCCCCGTTTCGCGCGCTCGCATATCTTTCGACACGCCTGTGCCAGCGCAATCTGTGCGCAAGGCATTCCCAACAGGCAGAGTGACCCGGCGTGATCGCAGGACCGATCCATGTTTCCACACCCCTTGGCTTGACCAGCAGCCAGGGCTGTCCGGCATCGATGCAATGTCGATTAATCTTAGCAAGATCAGGGTGAAGGTACTCGTCCGTGATGACCAGCGTATGCGTCGCCTGTTCACCGACATGCAGTCCCTGTTGGCGCAGCAGGTCAGCAACGGCATCACCAGAGACTGAACCCAGCGACAAGACCCTGACGTGATGCGCACCCAAGCGCTCTGCCGCCCGGCCCGGCGGCGTGTCTGCGTGTTCCCAGAACACGGCTGCGGATCGCGGTAGGTCAGCTAAGTCTTCCGCAAGCACCCCAAGGGTCTCGAAGGTCTTGAGCGCCTCCAGTATGGTCGCACTGGCGTGGCGACCAGTCAGTTCGGAGAAAATCTCAGCAACCCCGTTTTGCCCGTTCAGAAGGACCGCGAGGTCGGGAAAGATAGGATCGGGCAGCCACTGCGATCCGCCATCCCAGAAAAGAAACAGCCCATCGTCGGGATCGACAACAGG
Organism: uncultured Rhodobacterales bacterium; assembly: GCA_964352055.1. GTDB lineage: Bacteria > Pseudomonadota > Alphaproteobacteria > Rhodobacterales > Rhodobacteraceae > Tateyamaria. Next base: position 5,443 of record CAYGQZ010000038.1, on the reverse strand, counting down.
CTGAATACGGGTCTTGAAGCGTGGACGTTCGCGCGCTGTTGCGTCCATGCGTCCTGATGTCATCAGCAGCAGGCAGGCGGTGCCTTGTATTCATCGCCGATGTATTTCTCGAGGTCTTTGTTTGGCGCGTCCGGCATCTTGACGAGTTGTGTGTATTTCTTTCCCACCGACTCCCCGTATGCGTGCAGCGCGCCCGTTGGATCACTTTCCAAATGCTCGCGGAATGCCGAGTCAGTCCATGCTTTTTTGTGGATTTCCAGCCAGTCGTCTTCTGTTGGCGAACTCATATCAATGTCCCTTGTATTGGTGTTTCAAACTACAATTTACCCCAGTCGGCATCGCCGGCCAGCCGCCAAATTTTGCCAACAATTACAATGGCAAATTCGCACGGACACTCAAACCTTACACACGCGTTAATCTTTTGGCAAGATATTGGCGGTCCCCCTTGAATGAGACGATAAATCACGGGCGATCAGCATTGTGCGGGTGAATTCCCCCGAAATTGGACGCAGTGCAAAACGCTGTGCGATCATAAGGGCAATTACCGACATCTGGTTGAATGCCTGATGCATCGCAATGCACGTGCGTGGCCCCACACCAAACGGTATATAGACCGAGCGCGGTGCCGTCTGTGACCCACCAATGGCAAATCGCAAAGGCTGAAATTGATCGGGTGCTTCGAAATACCGTGGGTCGCGTTGCAAAAGCTGCGGACTGACCCAGACCTGTTGGCCCTCGCACAAGGAAAACCCCTCCAGCTCAAATGCGGTTGCGACTTGGCGATACAGCAGAGGGGCTGGCGGGTGCAGGCGCATCGCTTCTTTCAATGAGCACATCGCGAGGCTGCGTTGCAATGTGGGTTGCGCGGGCAGTGTTGCATGCACATCAAGCCTATCAGCTTCTTCCGCGATCGCCCGTTCGGCCTGTGCATCTTTGGCTAGACAGCGCCACAAAGCGGCAAGGCTTGCAGGTATCGTCAGGTGACCAGCATAGAGCATCTGAACGATCTCTCCGATCAGCGTGTCGGCATCGACCGGCTCCCCCGCGGCACGAAGGGTGCGGACCAGCACCGACAACACATCATGACCCGCATGTTCGCCTTCGATGCGCCGCTTGATCAGGCTTGTGGTGACGGGCAAGTCGCGCGGCGCGCGAGGTCGGATCATACGCAAAACCGCATTCGGGTCATCACCTTCACATGCCGTAAAGTCCTCACCGTAGATCTCTGTGAAAGGCAGGATACCGGCGCATCTGTCCGGGTTGCCCCATCCTTCGATATCAACGCCCATCACTGTGCGCGCAGCGACCCGCGCCGTCAGAAGTCGAATGTCCCGCATCAGGTCAACTACGGCACCTGCCCGCCAATTGCGCATCAGGTCAGCGGTACATTCCGCAACGATATCCAGCCTCGGGGCAATCTCTCTGGGCCGGAACTGAGGCCTGAGCAACCGTCGGCGCGCCTGCCAATCGGCCCCTTCCAAGGTCGTCAGCCCGTCACCCCAATGCCCCCGGTTTGATGAGCTGACATAGCCCGGTTTCTCCAAAAACGGCTCGCACGACCGCAAGAGCGTTTCCACGCCCGAAGCCCCATTGACGAGAACACAAGGCGTGTGCCCAATATCAAAGCGCACGATATCGCCGTAAACCTGCGTCAAATTGGATAAGAACGTGAAGACATCGGTTCGAAGGAATTGCGCATTGATGCGACCGTTTTCGACGCCCGTCGGCCCCGGCGGAACGACAGCGGCTACCATGAAGTTCCGGCCATTTGCACGGCATGACTTTGGGAACTGATCCACCCCAATGGTCCCGCTGCCTCGCACCGGACGTGCGCGTCGTCACTGACGCTTCCGGCATGGTGTTGCGCACGACCACGGATCACGTCACACTTGGCGCGCAAGACGCGGTGATGATTGCCGATACCCTTCTCAGTCAGCGGGACACGGCGCGCGCAGACACACTCGATGGAAGTACGCGCGCAGGCACCGCGGTTGTGGATCAACTGGATCAACGGGGTCTTGTCGCGCATCGCCTGAACGATGATGCAGCGCCTGTTCTGACCTGTATTCCCTTGCGCGCGTCCCCCGGAGCAAAACCCCGATCTGCACCATCCGGAAAAATCCTCATGGCACCGCAAGCCTTCCTGCGGGCTCACGATGGCGGCCTGTCGCTGGAAATGCCCGGGGCGTGGGCGCGCATCGCCATACACGATTCCAGAGTTCTGGACACGCTGCCCCTGCTCGCGGCGGGCTGCGAGGCCACAGCGCTGGCCGAAGCGCTTTTGGACCGTTCCGATCAATGGATAAATGCCGTCATTTGCGCCCTGCAATGGTGCGGTATTGTCGGCACGCACCACCACTCGCGCTGGGCACTGCATGATTTGTCGCTGCACACGGCAACGCGGCAAGGCTATGGCCGGACTTTGATCGGCAAGACGGGTCAAACTGGTCCTGCCGTTCACGATCAGCCAACGCAGACGCTTGCGCGGATCGACCTGCCCCTTCCAAACCAAACCGACCTGAGCCGAAGGGATCCGCCATTTGCCGACGTCACCGAACACCGCCGGTCGCGGCGGCAGCATGGCGCGGCTGGCATTACAATGAAACAAGTGTCGGAGTTCCTGTTCCGAACACTGCACAATAAAGACGGCCACAGACCGTATCCAAGCGGCGGCGGCTGCTATCCCTTGACTGCATATCTTGCCGTTGATCGCTGCCTGGATTTGCCACCGGGGCTGTATCGGTATGATGCACAGGGTCATTGCCTTTACATGGTGGCGCAAACCGATCCCGCGCTCAACCAGCTTCTCGACGATGCTGCCGTGGCTGCAGGTGTGACAGAGCGGCCGCAGACCCTGTTGATCCTGTCTGCACATTTCGCAAGAACCAGCGAAACGTATCAAGGCTTGGCCTACAGCCTTATTCTGAAAGAGGTTGGCGCGGTGTTTCAGATGGCAATGCTGTCGGCTGCGGTGATGAACCTTGCCGCCTGCCCGCTTGGCACCGGAGACGCATTGGCGTTCTCGAAACTCGCAAGACTTGACCCGCTGGTTGAGACATCCGTGGGCGAAATGATGATTGGCGCGATGTCACAAGACGTCCCGTAAGCCCAGTCAGGCCGCGAGAATCTCTTAATTGGGCATGATTTCAGATCGGGAAGCGCGCGAAGAAACGTCGCCGAATGCGTTCGAAACAAATCGCGCCGTTGCGTCACAAAGGATGAGGCAAAAAGTGACGTGACGTACCCTTTACGTCAACGTCAACTTCTTATTGCAAGACCGGCGAACCTTCCCCATGTCATTTTCGTAACAGTAAACGGGAAATGTCATGAGCGACAAAACACTGACAATCCGCGAAATGTGTGAAGCATTCAGCGTCACACCGCGGACACTGCGGTTTTACGAGGCCAAGGAACTGTTGTTTCCGATCCGCCAAGGTCAGAAACGGCTGTTCACCCGGCGCGACCGTGCCCGGTTGAAGCTCATCCTGCGCGGCAAGCGCTTTGGGTTCAGCCTCGAGGAAATTCGCCAGCTTCTGGACCTCTATGATATGGGCGACCAGCAACAGACACAACTGGCCCGCACCTATGAAATCGCGCGCGCGCGTCTGGCCGATATGGAAAGCCAGCGGGACGAGTTATCCGAAGCGATTGATGATCTCAAGAACCAACTCAAGTGGGGCGAGAAGATGCTTGCCTCGATGAACACAACATCAGAAGCCGCTCAGTAAGCGGCACGACACCTGAGGGAAAAGACGATGCCTAATTATACACCGCCCACCAAAGACATGCAGTTCATCCTGCACGATGTGCTGAATATCACGGCCAGTGACATTCCGGGGTACGATGAACTGGAAGCCGATTTCACATCCGCTATCCTCGAAGAGGCCGGGCGCTTGTCGTCCGAAGTTCTCGCACCATTGAACGTGGTGGGCGACAAGGAAGGTTGCCGTCTCGAAAATGGCGTTGTCTACACACCGACGGGCTTCAAGGCGGCGTTCGAACAGGTCAAGGAAGGCGGCTGGCCCGGTCTGGACATGCCCGAAGAGTTTGGCGGCCAGAACATGCCCGTCGTCATCGGCTCGGCAGTGGGTGAAATGTTTTCATCCTCGAACATGGCCTTCACCATGTATCAGGGTCTGACCCATGGTGCGGCATCGGCCATTCTGGCGCACGGCTCGCAGGAGCAGAAGGAAACCTATCTGCCCAAGATGGTCAGTTGCGAATGGACAGGTACGATGAACCTGACCGAGCCCCATTGCGGCACCGATCTGGGCCTGATGCGGACCAAGGCAGAACCGCAGGACGATGGCAGCTACAAGATCACTGGCCAAAAGATCTTCATTTCCGCCGGCGACCACGACATGTCCGAAAACATCATCCATCTGGTGCTGGCCAAGATCACGGGCGCACCCGAAGGGATCAAGGGCGTTTCGCTTTTCATTGTTCCCAAAATACTCGTAAACGATGATGGCTCGCTCGGCGCCCGGAACGGCGTGGCTGTGGGCAACATCGAGGAAAAGATGGGCATCCACGGAAACTCGACCTGCGTGATGAACTATGACGGTGCCACAGGCTACCTGATTGGCGAAGCTCACAAAGGCATGCGTGCGATGTTCACCATGATGAACGAGGCGCGTCTCGGCGTCGGTGCGCAGGGACTGTCTCAGGCCGAAGTGGCCTACCAGAATGCGCTCGAATATGCGACGGACCGGCTGCAAGGGCGCGACGTCACAGGTGTCAAGAACCCGGACGGCCCTGCGGATCCGCTGATTGTGCATCCCGATATCCGGCGATCGCTGATGGACCAGAAATCCTTTGCCGAAGGGGCGCGCGCCTTTATCCTTTGGGGGGCCACAATGATCGACGCCGCCCACCGCGCAGGCGACAAGAATGCGGACGGGATCGTATCGCTGCTCACGCCCGTGATCAAAGGCTTCCTGACAGACGTCGGCTACGACAACACGATCAAGGCGCAGCAAATCTACGGGGGCCACGGCTACATCGAGGAATGGGGCATGTCGCAATTCACCCGCGACGCCCGGATTGCGATGATCTACGAAGGGGCCAACGGCATTCAGGCGTTGGACCTCGTCGGGCGCAAGCTGGCCCAGGATGGCGGCAAACATGTCATGGCCTTCTTTGATCTGGTGAAAACCTTCATCAAGGAAAACACGGGGCAAGATGAAGCCTATGACAAGGACTTCCTGGACCCGCTGAAAGCTGCATCGAAGGATCTTCAGGCGGCGGGCATGTATTTCATGCAACAAGGGATGAAGAACCCCAACAATGCGCTCTCCGGCTCTTACGATTTCATGCACATGTTCGGCCACGTTTGCCTTGGGCTGATGTGGGCGCGTATGGCCAAGGCCGCCCGCACCGCTTTGGCAAATGAGACAACGGACGCCGAGTTTTATGAAACAAAACTGGCAACCGGGCGCTACTA
>CAYGQZ010000037.1:0-23455 GCA_964352055.1 uncultured Rhodobacterales bacterium | reverse complement strand
AGGATCTCGGGAGGGGGCAGTGGCAGATCGTCGTCACCGAAATCCCCTATCAGGTGCAGAAATCCAAGCTGATCGAAAAGCTGGCCGAGCTGATCCAGACCAAGAAGGTGCCGATCTTTGGCGACGTCCGCGACGAGTCCGCCGATGACGTCCGCCTGATCCTCGAGCCGCGCTCCAAGAACGTCGATCCCGATGTGCTGATGGGCATGCTCTATCGGAACTCCGATCTCGAGGTGCGGTTCAGCCTGAACATGAACGTGCTGATCGACGGGGTCACGCCCAAGGTCTGCTCGATGAAAGAGGTGCTGCGCGCTTTCCTCGATTTCCGGCAAGAGGTGCTGGTGCGCCGCAGCCAGCACCGTCTGGAAAAGATCGACCACCGTCTGGAAGTGCTCGAAGGCTTCATCGTCGCCTTCCTCAATCTCGACCGCGTGATCGACATCATCCGCTATGATGACGACCCCAAGGCCGCCCTGATGATGGAGGACTGGTCCAGGGATCACCCCCGCGCGATGAACGAGGCCGACTATGTGCCGCCGCTCCCCGGTGACGGGGAACTCAGCGATGTGCAGGCCGAGGCGATCCTGAACATGCGTCTGCGCAGTCTGCGCCGCCTCGAAGAGGTCGAGTTGCTGCGCGAACAGGCCGCGCTGATGGAAGAACGCGCAGGGCTCGAGGATTTGCTGGAGAACGAAGACCTTCAGTGGTCGGCGATCTCGGACCAGTTGCGCGCCACCAAAAAGCAGTTCGGCAAGGACTGGCATGGCGGTGCCCGGCGCACAACCTTTGCCGAGGCAGGCACCGTCGAAGAGGTGCCGCTCGAGGCGATGATCGACCGCGAGCCGGTCACGGTGGTGTGCAGCGAAATGGGCTGGATCCGCGCCATGACCGGCCATATCGACCTGACCCGCGAATTGAAGTTCAAGGACGGCGACGGCCCGCGCTTCATCTTCCATGCCGAAACCACGGATCGTCTGGTGATCGTCGGCTCAAACGGGCGGTTCTACACGCTTTCGGCGTCAAGCCTGCCGGGCGGGCGCGGCATGGGCGAGCCGCTGCGCCTGATGGTGGACCTGCCGAACGAGGCGCAAATTCACACGATCCTGACCCATGTACCGGGCCGCAAGCTGCTGGTTGCGTCCTCTGCGGGCGACGGCTTTGTCGTGGCCGAGGATGAGGTCATCGCCCAGACCCGGACCGGCAAACAGGTGCTGAACGTGCGCGGAGACGTCAAGCTGGCGGTGTGCAAACCGGTGGGCGGCGACGCCGTGGCCGTGGTCGGTGACAACCGCAAGGTGCTGGTCTTCGACCTCGACGAATTGCCCGAAATGGCCCGGGGCAAGGGCGTGCGGCTGCAAAAATACAAGGACGGCGGGCTGTCGGACGCAACCACATTCACCCGCGCCGAAGGGCTGAGCTGGCTCGACCCCGCGGGGCGCACCCGCACCGAAAGCGAGCTTGCGGAATGGGGCGGCAAGCGCGCGGGCGCGGGCCGGATGGCCCCGCGCGGCTTCCCACGGGACAACAGGTTCAACTGACCCCGCGCAAGGCCAAGGTCAGTCCAGCAGGCCGGCCTTACGGTAGCCCGACAACCAGTTCTCCTTGTCTTCCGGCAACTGGCAAATCCGGGCATGGTACATCGCATATCGCGCAAAATCCGAACTGGCGGCGCTGGCCTTGCGAAAGTCCTCTGCGGCCATCGCAGCCTTGTCCATCTGTCCCAGATGCGCGTAACAGGCCGCAATCTGGGCATAGGTATGCGGCGGCGGGTCCTGCCAGGACAGCAGGATATCAAGACTGTCCTCGTAGCGGCGCAACATGTACAGGCACTCGGCCATCGGCTCCTTGGTGAAATCGAGGATCTGCGGATCCATGCCAAGCGCCTCTTTCATCACCTTCAACCCGGCCTCGGACTGGCCCGCACCATTCAGGACCGATCCATAGACGACACGCGACAACACATCATGCGGATTGATGCGCAACGCCGCTTCGATATTGTGGCGCGCGCGGTCGCTTTCGCCCAGCCAGTAATGGGTCTCGGCGGCCATCGTCAGGATCGTCGGGTCCGACTGCCCGGCTTTCAAGGCAGCACCCAGGGCGCTGCGGGCGCGCGCCTCGGGATCGCCATACCAGACACCAAGGCTGAACAGCGAATAGGCATAAAGATTGGCCAGCACCGCATGGGCATGGGCGTAATCGGGATCGATGATCAGGGCCCGCTCCAGAAAATCCACCGCCCGCGGGTCTGCGCCGGACGACGTCAGGAAAATCCACCGGCCTTGCAAGAACAGCTCATAGGCCGAGTAATTGGTCGTCGACTTGCGCTGGATGCGTTCGGACAGCGCGCTGCGCAGCCGGTTGGGCAGAACCGCGGCGATGCTGCGCGTCACCTCGTCCTGCACCTCGAACACGTCTTCGAGGTTGCGGTCATAGCGTTCGGCCCAGATTTGCCCGCCATCCGCCACGTCAACCAACTGCACCGAGATACGGACCCGCCGCCCGGCTTTGCGCACGCTGCCTTCGACAAGGTATTTGACGCCAAGCGCGGCCCCCGCCTCTGCCGCATCCATCCGCTGACCCTTGAGGGCAAAAGATGAATTGCGGGCCTTCACGTGCAGGTCCCGGAAACGGCTCAATTCCGTGATGATGTCTTCGGTGATACCGTCCGAAAAGTATTCCTGTTCAGGATCGGCGCTCAGGTTTTCGAAAGGCAGCACCGCGATCGAGGCTTGCCGCGCCGCTTCCAGCGCGATGGGTTCGCGCACCGCCAGCGCGGTGGACCGTGCTCCGCTGCGCGCGGGCGACCACTGGTAAATCTGACGTTCCGGCGCGATGCCCTTCAGACTGACAAGCCCGCCATCCTCAAAGGCGGTGTCCATCTTGCCGTTGATCTGGGCATAGACCGCGTCAGAGATGCACACACCGCCGGGGTCGGCCTCGCCCTGCAGGCGCGCAACCACGTTCACCCCGTCCCCATGGATGTCATTGTCTTCGACAATGATGTCCCCCAGATTGACGGCGATGCGGAATTGCAGTTGGCGCAGATCCAGACTTTCGGCTTCGCCCACATGCAAATGCATCTGTCTTTGCAACTCGACCGCACAGGTCACGGCATTCAGGACAGAGGAAAATTCCATCAGGAACGCATCCCCCATCGTCTTGATGATCCGGCCCCCATGCATGCGCGACAGCGGCAGGAAAAAGTTCTTTTCCAGCTTCTGAAACAGGTGCCGCGTGCCGACCTCATCGCGCTGGATATAGCCTGAATACCCGACCACATCCGCCATGACAATGGCGGCAAGGCGGCGTTCGGTCTGCTCTGGCATGCCGGTTCCTTATCCACGTTCTTCCTAGAAGTGCTGCACGCGGTTGATTTTTGCAAGTTTGGCGAATCTCTTCGATACCCCGTCGGGCGGATCAGACGGTTTCGGCCATCAGCCAGACACCGCCCTCGGGCCGCAGGGTGATGATCATCACCGGGTTCGGGTCGCGGCCCTTGACCGGTGTCAGCCGGAACCGCCCAAGCAGCGTGGCCAGAATGATGACGGCCTCCTGCAAGGCAAACGAGGCGCCGATGCAAATGCGCGGCCCGTCGCCAAACGGCAGATAGGCATAGCGATCCACCGACTTGCGGTCTTCAAAACGGTCGGGGCGAAAGGCGTCAGGGTCGTCCCACAGCAGGCGGGACCGATGCAGCGCATAGATCGGAACAATGCAGGTGTCGCCCTTGCGGATCTCATGCCCGCACAGCCGGTCATGCGCCAATGCGGTGCGCGACAGCATGCCTGCCGGCGGATAAAGGCGCAGCGCCTCGTCGATGATCTGGCGGATATAGGGCAGGTTGGCCACATCCGCCGCCGTCGCGGCACGGCCTTGCAGCACCGATTGCGCCTCGGCGCGGGCCCGGTCCTGCACGCCTTGATCAAAGGCCACCAGATACAGCGACCAGGCCAATGACAGGGCGGTCGTTTCATGCCCCGCAACGACAAAGGTCAGCAGGTTGTCGCGCAATTCCGGCATCGTCATCCTGCGCCCGGACTTCGGGTCTTCGCCCCGAAGCATGAGATCAAGCAAGTCGGGGATCTCGCTCGGGCCACGGGCCGCCCGCTCGGCAATGGCGCGATCGGCAACCGACTTCATGTCGCGCAAGACGCGGCCCGACATGATCCGGCCAGGCCGGGGTATCCAGTCCGGCGCGCCCAGAATGTCAAAGAGGGAAAGCTTGCCCACCTCCGCGATATAGTCGTTGATCGCGTCGTGCACCCCGTCCCGGTCAAAGCTCTCGTCACCCGAAAACGCCACATCCGCGATGACGTCAAAGGTGGTGGTGATCATCTCGTCCAGCATGTTGACGGCGCGCGGGCCCGCCGCCGCGATGCGCTCAGAGGCACGATCCGCCGCATCGGTCATGACCGGCGACAGGTTCATGACATTGCGATGGGAAAAGACGGGCGCGGCGGTGCGCCGCTGCCAGCGCCAATGCGCGCCTTCCGCGATGAACAGGGACTCACCGATGGCCGGGCGCAGCAGGTTTTTCGTGACGATGGATTTCGGGTACTGATCCAGCCGGTCCAGAAGGATTTCGCGGACCGCACCGGGATCGGTGATCATGTGCCAGCGTTTCCCGACCGTGCCGGACACGATGGGCTGCGACAACGCCCGTTCGGGGATCATCTGCAGCACATTCGCCCGCACCATCTGCAACCGTTTCCAGATGCCCCAGTCTTCGTTCACCAGCGGAACGCGGACAGGCAAGCGGGGAGGTGCTGGAGTTTCAGTCATGGAATTCCTCTCTGGCTGTCACAGATGTATGGCGAAGCGGGCCCGCGGCAATTGCGCAGACGGTGCACCTGAGGTAACGCTCTTGAAAGAACGCGATGGGGAGTGCGTGCATAATGCTGCGTTGGGTATCTGGGGTGCTGTTGTTGTCGATGGTGGCGGCCTGTAGCGGAAGTGCGGATCTTCAGGATGCGCCGGTCCCCCTGGGGGATTTCAAGCTCGGGCACAATATTGTCGTGGCCTCAAAGGCGCAGCAAGGCCCACTCAGCCGCAAAGCGTCCGAGACACTTCTGGTCGATACGGTCAAGGCCGCCGTGGCCGAACGCTTTGGCCGCTATGACGGCGACAGCCTCTATCATTTCGGCATTTCCGTCGAAGGCTACATATTGGCGCTTCCGGGTGTGCCGGTGGTGGCCGCCCCGAAATCCGTGCTGATCATCAATCTGACGGTCTGGGATGATGAAGCGGGCAAGAAACTGAACGACGAAACCCATCAGATCACGGTCTTTGAAACCTTCGGGACAGATCTGATCGTGGGGTCAGGCCTGACCATGACGGCCGAAGAACAACTGGTGGTCCTCAGCCAGAACGCCGTCAAGGCAATCGAGACCTATCTGGTCGAGCAACAGGCCGAGCAGGGGTGGTTCACACCTGATCCCGCAACCGTTTCTGCGGACGCATCAGAGGTTGCGGGCTAAGCGTCTCCCATATCCCGGCCTCTGTCACGAGAACGCCAAGGGGGCCCACGGTCGGTCCTGCGTCGGTGCATTGCTCAATTCCAGGGGCTTTTGCGCCGCCTTTTCGCCTATTTCGGCTCTTGCATTGTCAAACATCCCCGCGTAATCACCACGGCACCGTAGGGGTATAGCTCAGCTGGTAGAGCGACGGTCTCCAAAACCGTAGGTCCCGGGTTCGAGCCCTGGTGCCCCTGCCATTTTCCAAAACCGCCACGTGACTGTCATCCCTCTGCCGGGGAAGACCCGAACAGGGTGCACGCCACATGCAGTCAGTCCGTCGGTTCAGCGTGCTGTCGGGCGTTCGGCAATCGCTTTTTGCGGCTCGGTCCAGACGTATTGCGGTCGGTGCCGCACGACGTGACATAAATGTGCGCGTTTTCCCGCCTTGAATTTGTCGGAACCTGCCGTTACATCCTGCCCACGCGATCCAGCAGGGACAGACATCCACCATGGCCACAACCAATCCGCTCCAGTTCATCCAGCAGGTTCGCTCGGAAGTATCCAAGGTCGTATGGCCCACGCGGCGCGAGGTTTTGCTGACCACAGTCATGGTTTTCATCATGGCTGCGCTGACGGCGATCTTTTTCGCGATCGTCGACATTCTGATTCGCTGGGGCCTTGAGGTCATTCTGACGACATTCGGCTGATCCAATTCGGATCACGCGGGTCGGGGCACCTCTTGCACTTTGAAAACGTGCAGAGTATCCCGCAACCCTGACCTGACGATAGGCGCGCGGCGATTCGAGTCTCGCGCCGATTTTTATTCAGGCGGCGGAAGAATGATCTTCCGGAACGGAAACAGACTTCGGGCGAGGGGCCAAGCACATCATGGCAAAACGATGGTATTCTGTCAGCGTACTTTCCAACTTTGAAAAGAAGATTGCTGAGACCATCCGCACCTCGGTCGCTGAAAACGGCCTCGAGGACGAGATTGACGAAGTCCTGGTGCCGACCGAAGAGGTCATCGAGGTGCGTCGGGGCAAGAAGGTCACGACCGAGCGGCGGTTCATGCCCGGATACGTTCTGGTGCACATGGAAATGTCCGATCAGGGCTATCACCTGATCAACTCGATCAACCGCGTCACCGGATTTCTGGGCCCGCAGGGTCGGCCGATGCCGATGCGCGATGCCGAGGTGAACCAGATCCTGAACCGCGTTCAGGAAGGCGAAGAGTCCCCCCGCACCCTCATCCATTTCGAAGTGGGCGAAAGGGTCAAGGTCAACGACGGCCCGTTCGAGGACTTCGACGGCATGGTCGAGGAAGTGGACGAAGACAGCCAGCGCCTCAAGGTCATGGTGTCCATCTTTGGCCGCGAAACCCCGGTCGAACTGGAATTCACCCAGGTGACCAAACAGATGTGACATGGGTCTTGCCCGTCACGACAAAACAAGGCCGCGCGCAGCGCGGCTTTTTTGTGCAGGCACGCATGGCGCGCACCAGGACCGATGGGCATTGACGGTTGAGTATCTGCAATGCGGGACCGAAATGAGCTTTCGCTGCACTTGCGTCAAAGATCTTTTCTGGCGGTTTGCGATCCTAGCGAAAACAGTAGGGGCGGCGTTCCGAAAGTTCTCTGCCGACTCGAATGGAGAATACTCTGCCCGCAAGAAGCGGGCATTCGATTGAATTGCACTGTCCGCATGTTGCTCGGAAGAACTCCAAGTTCAGAGATCCCGACGCCCCAGGTACAATAGCCGTCTCTATTTTTGACATTCCAATGAGACCCGGCGCAGACGTTCAGTCGAATTATTGACCCCGACCCGTACCGCTTCACGCACCAACAGGCTAGATTGATCTTCAGTGGTTCAGTATCTTTGAGAGGAAGTCTTTTGCACGTTCACTCTCGGGATTATCAAAGAATTCTGTCGTTGGCCTGTCCTCGATAATGGCACCCTCATCCATGAAGATGACCCTGTCGGCGACCTTGCGTGCAAAACCCATTTCATGGGTAACAACCATCATCGTCATCCCCTCCTGAGCCAGTTCGACCATGACATCTAGAACCTCCTTGATCATTTCGGGGTCCAGCGCCGAGGTGGGCTCATCAAAGAGCATCGCGATAGGATCCATCGCAAGCGATCTTGCAATCGCAATCCGCTGCTGCTGGCCGCCGGAAAGTTGGCTGGGGTACTTCTTGGCATGGTCCGACATGCCGACCCGCGCGAGCAATTTATCGGACCGGGACACGGCTTCGTTGCGGTTGCGTCCGAGGACCTTTTCCTGCGCAAGGCATAGGTTTTCCAGAACCGACATGTGCGGATAAAGCTCAAAATGCTGGAAAACCATGCCGATACGGGACCGCAGCGCCGTCAGGTTTGCGCGTTTGGCCGTGACCTCGTCGCCGTCAACTGTGATCTTGCCTTCCTGTACCGGTTCAAGACCGTTGACGCATTTGATCAACGTCGATTTGCCCGACCCGGAAGGCCCGCAGACCACGACGACCTCACCTTTTTCGACACTGGTCGTGCAATTGGTCAGGACACGGAAATCACCGTACCATTTGCTGATGTTTTCGATGCTGATCATGTGCTCATCCGGGATTTGAGGCTTCTGACCAGCATCGAGCCGGAGAAGCAGATTACGAAGTATACGACGGCGGCAAAAAGATACATTTCAACCAGCCGACCTTCGGTACGCGCGACAATTGACGAGGCGGTCATGAAGTCGCGCAGGGACACAACGAAGACGAGCGAGGTATCCTGAAACAGGATGATGCCTTGCGTCACGAGGATCGGGATCATGTTGCGAAACGCCTGCGGCAACACGACATAGCGTTGGATCTGCCAGTAGTTCAGGCCCGTCGATTGACCGGCATGCACCTGGCCGCGCTTCACGCTCTGGATGCCGGCACGCATGATTTCCGAGTAGTACGCAGCCTCGAACAGCACAAAGGCAATGAGGGCTGAATAGAAGCTTCCGATGGGTCGGCCGATGGCCAGAGGGACCAGAAAGAAAAACCAGAAGATCACAAGGATCAGCGGCACCGACCGGATCAGGTTGACGTAAGTCGCGGCAATCAGCGACAGCGGCATGATGCCGGAGAGCCGCGCCAGCGCCAGAAGCGTGCCCAGAACGATGCCGCCGATGATCGAAAGGAACGTCAGCCAGAGGCTAAGCTGCAGCCCCTGCCAGAGAAACGGCAGATTTGACGTGATGACACTGAAATCGAAATCGCCCATCGTTCAGCCCTCCTTTCCGACATAGCCCGGAATGCGGGTGTATTTTTCGAGGGCTTGCATGAGAACCGTCGCCACCAACGCAATGCAGACGTAAATGACGGTTGCAGCAGTGAAGGCTTCGAACCCCTGAAAGGTGTATTCCGCGATCTGCTGGCTTTGTGCGGTCAGTTCCAAAAGGCCAATCGTCAAGGCCAGCGAAGAGTTCTTGAATACCGTGAGGAATTCCGAGGTCAGAGGCGGCACGATCATCCGGAAAGAGATCGGCAGCAGAACATAGCGGTAGGTCTGGCCCACGCTTAGACCATGTGCGGTGGCGGCGGCTGTCAGGCCGGGCGGGACTGTTTCAATACCTGCACGCACCTGTTCGGCGATCCGCGAGGCCGTGTACAGCCCAAGGGCGACAACGGCAGTGACAAATTCGGGGTTCGGCATGTCCCGCTTCATCCATCGGCCCCAGTCATCAGGCAGCATTTCGGGAACTGCGAAATACCAGATGAACATTTGCACCAGCAGGGGCACATTCCGGAAAATCTCGACATAGGTTGAGCAGATGCCGCGAATGACTTTGTTTGGCACCGTCTTTCCGACGCCCACCAGCGCGCCGATCACGATGGCGATGCACCACGCGCTCAATGCCACTGATACTGTCCAGCCGAACCCGCTGATCAGCCAGTTGAGGTATTGCTCCTCAAACAGGACGCTCCAGTTCCAATTGTATTCCATGAGTCGAGTCCTGCTTGAAAAAAAGAACCGGCAGGTAGGGCCTGCCGGTTCGTCTTTGGTTTATTCCGGCAATGCGCCGAGTTGGAACGCTGCCAGGAGGAGCGGATCAGCAGGCACGCCAAGCGGATCGAACCACTTGGCATAGATCGCGTTGATCTCTCCGGAGCGGAACACTTCGGCGATCGCTTTCTTTCCGACCAGCTCAAATGCGCTGTCGTCGCGACGCACCATCAAGGCATAGGGATCAAACGACAGGAAATCGCCCACAACCACAAAGTCTTCTGGCGATTTGGATTTGGAAATCAGACCATGCAGCAGGATGTGGTCGGTAGCATAGGCGTCCACCCGGTCCGTTTCGAGTGACAGCATGCCTTCGGCATGATCGCGCACCGGCAGGATCTTGACGTCGAGGCCCGCTTTTTCGACCGCGGCCATGACAGCGCGTTCGTTCGTGGTGCCCTGCGCCAGCGCGACGGCCTTGCCGTCCAGATCGGCGACGGAATTAATGCCGGAATCCTTGCGTGCCATGATCTTGGTACCCGTCACAAAGGTTACCGGCAGGTATTCGACCTGTTGCTGACGCGTGAGGTTGTTTGTGGTCGAGCCGCACTCAAGATCGATGGTGCCGTTGGCCATCAGTGCGATACGGGTCTTTGGGTTGACAGGCACATACTTGACCGTCAGCTCCTTATCGAGCTCCGCAGCGACAGCTTCCACGATTTTCATGCAAAGATCGATGGAGTAGCCAACCGGCTTCTGGTTTTCGTCGAGATAGGCAAAGGGCACAGAGCTTTCGCGGTGACCGATCACGATTTCGCCACTTGCGGCAATCTTGTCCAAAGTTCCGCCATGACCTTCGGCGAAGGCAACCGGAGCCGACAGACCCAGCGCAACCACCGCAGTCAAAAGTGTTTTCCTAGATAGCATTCAAAGTCTCCTTGTTGGTTGGAAGTGTTGTTATTGTCATCTTCCTGTTTACCGCCGTGATAATGGTCGCGGCGTACTGCCGTGCCAATGGGCAGCAGAAAATTTGCGTATTTTTGATGTTAGATACTCTGTTTTTGCACGTCTAATGCAAAATTACGCCTTTAAAATGCGCAAAATGCATTTTGCGACTGCTGGGACAGTGCCAAGCCGGCGCGAAGGCCCCGAAGGGCGAAATGTCAGATGTGGCTGATCTGCCCTCCCGGCTTCGGAACAGCAGCAAGCCTCTGACCTGTTTCGGAAGAACCCACACTTGTCGGTGTGTAGGGGCCGTCGTCACGCGACAGCAGCAATGTCTGCGATCCGGTGTCAGGCCGGTTTCAGATGGTCGGGCAGATCAATCCCGGACAGGGTGTTACGCCATTTGGCTTCTGCCTCCGGCCCGCCTTTGCCGGACAGTCGAAACGCACCGATAGACAGAGGCTGTACCGGCAGTTCCCCTTCGAGTGAGGTCAACGTTCCCTTCGCCAGAGCCTCGACAACCAGAGACCGCGGCAGCCAGGCAACGCCGATGCCCCGAACAGCGAATTCATACGCGGCAAGCGTGAGGGCTGTTTCCGCCTGGGTTAGAACCTGTGTCCCGCTTTCCAGACGCGACGCTATATGCCGGTCAAACACTTCGCCCAGAAAGACATCTGACGGATAGCTTATGATCGGCATCCGGTTGGATTGCAGATTGTCACGCAGTCCGGGCGCGCACACCGGGATCAATACATCACCCGCAAGTGTCAGTGTCTCAAACGCACGTTCCAGAAACGGCGTTGGCATGCCGGGCACCGTGTACATTATGACAAAATCCACCTCATCCGAAAGCAGAAGCATCAGACACTCTTCCTGATTGCTGGACCGTACTCGGACCGGCCCATCGCCCTGCGTGGTCAAGGCCCGCACAATCCAGGGCGATACGGTTGTGGTTATCGCATGTTGGCAAGCAAAGCTCAGCGCGCTGCCTGTCTGGCTGTTTGCGGTCTGGAGCTTCCGTCTGACTTGACGCAGCCGCATGCTGAGGTCGCGCAATTCAGGGACAAGCGCTTCAACCCCAGCCAATAGCGTGACAGGCTTGCGCCGCCGATCAAACAATTCCGCGCCAAGGCTTTCCTCGATCAAACGCACCCGCCTTGTAAAGGCGGATTGCGTGACCAGTCGTTTCTCGGCTGCGCGGGCCAGTGACCCGGTGTCCAGCACCGCCAGTATGTCGTCGATCCATTCCAGGCGCATTTTGTCTGTCCCATGCCAAACTTGCAGATAATGCAATTTACCGGGGGCAATTTGCATTATCAATTGCGTCTTTCAAACGGTAAATATCGGGTAAAGCAAATTAAGGATTCGATTAAATGCATCTCGCCCGTTTTCCTCGCCGATTTCTTGCGCACCTGCCAACACCGCTTGAACGTCTTGACCGCCTGACCAGGGAACTGGGCGGGCCGGAAATATGGATCAAGCGCGATGATTGCACGGGCATGTCTACGGGCGGAAACAAGACCCGCAAGCTGGAATTCCTGATGGCGGAAGCCGAGTTGCAAGGCGCTGAAATGGTCATCACCCAAGGGGCCACGCAATCCAATCACGCACGTCAAACCGCAGCCTTCGCTGCAAAGATGGGCATGCAGTGTCACATCGTACTGGAAGACCGCACCGGATCGAACAACGCCAACTACAACAACAATGGCAACGTTTTGCTGGATCACTTGCACGGGGCGACGACTGAAAAACGCCCGACCGGTCCCGACTTCAACGCGCTGATCGAGGAGATGGCTGCGCAGATGCGGGCAGACGGCAAGAAGGTTTATGCCATTCCCGGCGGCGGGTCGAACCCCACAGGCGCACTGGGCTATGTCAATTGCGCTTTTGAGATGCTCAATCAGGTCAACAGCAGCGGGACGAAGATCGATCATATCGTAACCGCCACCGGCAGTGCTGGGACCCAGGCGGGTCTGATCGTCGGGCTCAAGGCAATGAATGCGCAGATCCCCCTTCTGGGGATCGGCGTGCGCGCGCCCAAGGCCAAACAGGAAGAGAACGTGTTCAACCTTGCCTGCAAGACAGCGGAAATGCTGAACTGTCCCGGTGTGGTCGAACGGCACGATGTCGTGGCCAACACCGATTACGTCGGCGAAGGGTACGGCATTCCCACAGAAAGCGGGCTTGAGGCGATCAAGATGTTTGCCGAGCTTGAGGCGATCCTGCTGGATCCGGTCTACTCGGCCAAGGGCGCTGCGGGCCTCGTTGACCTGGTCCGAAAGGGCCATTTCAAGAAGGGCGAGCGCGTTGTCTTCCTGCATACGGGCGGATCTGTGGCGCTCTTCGGGTACGATGCCGCATTCGACTTTTCCGACCGCTGGTCCTGATTGGCAGGCATATGGCCTCGGAACCGCGCAGATTTCGCAAGGTGGGTGTTCTTGGCGGTATGGGCGTCGAGGCAACACTCGAGCTGATGAAACGGGTGCATGCGGCCACGGAAGCCGAGGATGATCAAGACCATGTTCCGATGGTTGTGGACATGAACCCACAGGTGCCGTCCCGTATCCGTCATGTCATCGAAAAGGACGGGCCCGACCCGGGGCCGGTTCTGGCGCAAATGGCCGAACGACTGGAACAGGCCGGTGCAGAGATCTTGGCGATGCCCTACAATACGGCGCATTTATATGCATCACAGATCGAAGAAAACGTCGGGATTGCCTTGCTGAACATGCCAAGGCTTGCCTGTGCTCGAGCCGTTCAAGGCGTGCAACGCGGCGGGATCGTGGGCATTCTTGCCTCACCCGCCACGAACAGCAGCGGTCTTTTCGGGGGCTTTCTCGCCGAGCACGGTGTCACGTCAGCCTATCCTGAAAATGAGGCCGACGTCCTTGCCTCTATCCGCAGGATCAAGAAATTCGGGCCAAAGCAGGCAGACATCACCCTGTTGGAGAATGAAGCGGCAGCCCTCGTTCAGCGCGGAGCTGACGTGGTGATTGTTGGGTGCTCTGAGTTTTCGCTGGTCAGTGACCGCATATGTACCTCCGTCCCCGTTCTCGATTCGCTTGACGTCCTCGTGTCAGCGATCGTCAAATTCTCTGGCGTCCGTGTCAAACCACCAACCTGATTGACATATCGTGTCAGCGCTTTCCTCCTTGCGGCCAAGCAGTGACGCTGTACGGACAAATGTCCGATTTGGTGATATCTCACTTTCGCGCTGGGGGATCCAGTCAACGACCTTGTCGTGCCGCCTTTCTGGCGGTCAGTGTTTGCTTCGCGCATGCTACAGCCATCCGTGCATCTCGCAGCATCCGACAAAGAGGGCTCTTCGATCGCTTTTGCCGCGCGGGTCAACGAATGGCTGGTCCAGTGCCGAGTGCCCTTCGCTGCACCTTGCACCGGCTGGAAACAAGGCGGGACGAGGTGTGAATTCGCTGCACCTGCTCCAGTGGCCGCAAATGGCGTTTCATCTGTGTTGGGGCCTCCCATCAGATGGAACAGCCGAAGGTTCATTGAACAATCGGAGGTGGTCTTTAAGCGGCCAATCTGAGGAGGGAGCTTCGACGTTGCTAACCAATTCCCTCTGCCAGCAAATCAAAAACCACGCGAATGCGCAGATTTGTTTTTAACTCACGGTGGGTCACCAACCATGTTTCGATACTGAGCGGCTCAAACGCTGAGAAAGGGTTTTCGAGTTCGGAATAGGCCGCCCCTACTTCAACTGGAAGAATACCAATCCCAAAGCCCTGCCGGACAAGTTCGAGCATGAGCGTTGCGCTCGACGTCGAAAAATTGAAATTTGCTGTCGTTAGATTGACGCCGCGTGACGCCATCAAACCAAGCCGCAGTTCTGGCTGGTCGAAACCAACAAACGTCAACTTTTCAAGATCAGCGAGGGTCTTGGGGCGCCCAACTTCGTCGAGATACTGTGTTGATGCAAACAGATGCGCTGTTGTATTCCTGAGCCGCTTTGCAAACAGGGCCTCGTCTGTGGGTCGTCCATGACGGATGGCGATATCAGCTTCACGTCGCCGCAGATCGCTTGCTTCATTTGATACAATAATCTCAATCTGAAGATCCGGCGCGGTTTCGCGCAGTTTCTTAAGTATGGGTGGCAGAAAATGCGTCGCCATCATGTCTGTCGCAGAGATCAACACATGTCCGGTGACGGCTTCGGATTGGCCTGTTGCTGCAACGGATATGGTGTTCGCCGCATCGCCCATCGTTCGAAAATGCGCAAGCAATTCTACGCCTGACTGCGTCAGCAAGAGCGCGCGCGACGTCCGCTCAAAGAGTGTCACGCCAAGTGCCTCTTCGAGACCTGCAACCTGTCGGCTGAGCGTTGGCTGCGTTAGGCCAAGCGCACGTGCCGCCGCTGAAAGCGATCCTTCCTCGGCGGTAACGAGAAACGCCCGGGCTTGGTTCCAGTCAAAGGCTGATCGTTTCCACTCCATTATTTACGTATACCAAACCAAGAGGAATGCGCAATTTCGTATTGATGGGCCGCATTCTATGTCTGCCGTCAACCAACCCAAGACAGGCAACGAAAATGACGCAGCTCGAAAACAAAGGCCTCAGGCCATCGCACACCCCTGTGATGGAAGACACAATTCTCATGACCTCTCGTCGCATCGGCTCTTGGGAAATCCTTCTGAAGAGACGGCCGCTTTCTTCTGCGGATCTTGCCGAGCGTTACGACGAGGTTTCGGGCAGTTGGGAACGCACGGCGGGTCGCTTTCAACTGGAAGCCGCGTATCAAGAACCGCTTTTGACCTCTCAGGTCGCAACGGTTCTTGCGCAATTTGGACCACAGGGCCAGGTCCTTGATTGCGGTGTCGGAAGCGGAAGCCTGTCGATTGCTCTTGATAGTATCCTCACCGATCCGGTCACATTCCATGGCATAGATACCTCTGCCAAGATGCTGGTGCAGGCCCGATCAAAGATGCACGCCGCCGGACTGCGTGCCCACTGTAGACAAGCGGACGTTTTGTCATTGCCTTATGATGATCAGTCTTTTGACGTGGTCATGGCCGCGCATGTCCTTGAACATCTACCTGATCCGAGACGCGCACTCAGGGAAATGATCCGGGTTCTGAAACCGGGTGGGGCGGTCTTCGTTTGCGTGACGCGCCCCTCACTCTTCGGCGCGCTTATCCAACTGAAATGGCGCACATGGGCGGTCACAGAAAAACAGGGCGTCGCGTGGTTGCGTGATTGTCAGCTTACCCAAGTTGGATGCCAACCGGTCCACCTTGGCGCCGGTGCTGGTGTCGCAAGCACGGCCTTTTGGGCGCGGCGGCCAAAATGACCAGCAACCAGTTGAAAGGTTCCCCATGATACGCCTTCAAAAAATCGAGTGGGCCGTTTTGGGCCTTGTCTTTGTCTATTCGTTCATTCCTGCCTTTGGCGGTTTGATCCGTATTCTGGAACTTGCAGGCGGGCCACAAATCGCACCCGTGAACGCGCGGGCCTTGCTTGCCCCAACACCTATCATTCTTCACATCCTAAGCAGCTTCTTATTCTGCATCGTCGGGGCAGTTCAGTTCTTGCCAAGCATCCGACGGCACCATCCGACAGCACATCGCATCATCGGGAGGGTGATCGCCATGGCCGGATGTGTTTCTGCACTGAGCGGTTTGTGGATGACGCATTTCTATGTCTTTTCCGAAGCGCTGCAAGGTCCGGCACTTTATTGGGTACGGATTGTGTTGGGCACGGCAATGATCGGGCTCATCGTCTGGGCTGTGGTCGCCATCAGAGCCCGTAACATCTTTCAACACAGCGCTTCAATGCTGCGGGCCTATGCCATTGGCCAAGGCGCATCTACCCAGGCCGTCATCGGCATCGCCTGGATCATCACGCTCGGCTCCGAGGCGCTGGGACCGCTGCGCGATGGGCTGATGATCTTTGCTTGGGTTCTTAATCTGCTGGTTGCGGAAATCTTGATCCGTTCCTTGCTCAGGCCTGCGAAACGACTGCGGAGTAGTGCGTCATGACTCGCTATGCCGCGCTCAGTGCGGCTTTTTTGTGCAGGCAGGCATGGCGCGCACCAGGACCGATGGGCATTGACTGTTGAGTGTCTGCAATGCGGGACTTAGTGAGCTTTCGCTGCGTCTGCGCCAATGGTCGCTGTCTTGGTCGGAAACGCGGGCTGATACAATTAGCCGAGTTCCATTGTCGCTATAGCATGGAGCGCTGGAGGGTTAGCTTCGGGTTGCGCGCCTCTGAACATTCTGGCCGTTTCAAAAACCGGTTCGAAACCACAGTTTCTTAGCATTGCACCAAGCCTTGGACTTTGCTTCTGCACGTCAACAAAGACTGGCGCGTCATGTTCTGCAAATGGATTTGACGCCAGTAAAACCTGAGCATCGGCTTGCGAGGCGGCGCAAAGAGGGCCGACTTTGGTGCCAGAACTGCAGCGCCGAAACGTCGCATATCCTGTGACCTCTCCCCCGTCTGTCACAACCACAGTCTGCCGATTTGGCGATCTGGCAAACCATGCCTCTGCAAATGCCGTCCGGTTCATACCGCAAACTTTTGCGTCACAGGTGATCAGCGTTTCCATCTCATTTGGCAAAGCGCGTCGGACTCTGGGATCTGGTTCTGCATCAATCCGCCCTTCGTACCGGATCGAACTGCTGTATTTTATGAAACCTGACTGTGCATAGTTGTCTTGCTGCTCGGGCACGCCGTCCAACCCGATGCTGCGCTCTCCTGCATGGGCAATCCCCTCGCGCCAGACATCTAGACCATGACCTTGACCACGGAACTGCGGCTTGCATAAGTACAGTCCAAGGAAAGCAAAACCGGGGTCATGGTTGACAACGGAAATCGCTGCGGCGCGTTCGCCATTGACCTCTTTTATCAGAAATCCTTGCGGATCGGCTGCAAGAAATGCCTCCGCATCATCCAGACCAGGATTCCATCCTTCATCACCAGCCCAATCGAGGACCTCCTGCAAATCTCCAAGGGTCATCGTGCGGATCGTCATGAGGAAAGCGCATCTTTGAGAGACACTGTGCGCGCATTGCGCTCTCGCAGATCAAGCGCTGAGTGCAGATCAACCAGATGGCTGCGCATCAACTCCTCCGCCTGCTTTTCATCGTGATCGGCCAGGGCCTGCACCAAGGCGTGGTGTGCGTGTTTTTCACAAAGGGCGCTTTCGCGTCGCCAGTAGAGCGCAATGATCAACGAAGACCTTGCAATAAGCGTCTCGATGAATCCCGCAATTGTTGCCTGCTGTGCAATGCGCGCGATTTCGGTGTGGAAAAGACCAGAAAGGTAGAGCGCACGGCCGGGATCATTTGCGTCGAGTGCCGCATGTTCATCGTTGATATGCCGCTCTAGCATCGCGATATCCGCAGGCGATGCACGTTTGGCTGCGCTGCGTGCGGTGCGCGGCTCCAGAAGTTCGCGCGCTTCGAAGACCTCATGGGCTTCCGTTGTCGACGGGGATGCAACGGATGCCCCTTTGTTGCGCCTGATATCAATCAGCTTGATGTGCGACAGGGTCTGGAGGGATGCGCGCACCACCGTGCGCGAAACACCGTAAATCTCGGACAGTTCATCCTCACCTAACTTTGTTCCTGGCGCGATCTTGTGTTCGTGGATGGCCAAGGACAGCGCCTGCGCGATGCTGTCGCTGGTCGCAGGCGTATTTGATGTCGAATCTGCAGTTCGAGTCATGTTTTCCCTTTCGCATCCCAAATGGCAGAGCCCTGGGCGCGTCTCAAGGCTTTCATGTGCGTGCAAGTGAAAGTCTGATTGTATACAATATTGTGTTCAATTTTTAGCCGAGGCGAAAACTAATCGTAGAAATTTTGGGCACACCCGTCAAAGGATCTCAAAACTGCGACCTCAGAAATTGCTTTGGCGTCCACACGCGGATTTTAGTGGCGCAACACACCGGGGGATGCATGACCGCAGCGACAAAAGACCTTGAATTGGTAAATGTGACCAAGCGCTACGGCACGACTGTCGCCGTGGATGCGATCAACCACAAGTTTCAGCCGGGCGGATACGCGTGTCTGTTAGGGCCTTCGGGCTGCGGAAAATCCTCGACACTTCGGATGATCGCAGGGCATGAAATCGTGTCGGACGGCTCAATCCTGCTCGGTGGCGCTGATATCTCTGGCCTACCACCCGCCCGGCGGGGCACGGCGATGATGTTTCAGAACTACGCCCTTTTTCCCCACCTTAGCGTGGCTGACAATGTGGCCTTCAGCCTCAAGATGCGAGGTGAAGACAAGGCAGGTCGGCTCAAGAAGGCCGGTGAAATGCTGGAACTGGTGGACCTCAGCGCGCTCAGCGACCGGTTGCCGGACCAGCTTTCCGGTGGGCAACAGCAGCGTGTGGCCCTTGCGCGGGCCCTGATCACACGGCCACAGGTTCTGCTCTTGGATGAGCCACTCTCAGCCCTTGACCCCTTCCTGCGCATCCGTATGCGCGGCGAGCTGCGCAAGTTGCAGCGCGAATTGGGGATCAGCTTTGTGCATGTCACCCACGGACAGGACGAGGCGCTGGCGCTGGCCGATGAGATCGTGGTGATGAACAACGCGGTGATCGAACAGGCGGGCAGTGCGCGCGACGTGTTCAACGCACCTACCACAGCCTTTGTGGCTCAGTTCATCGGGGGGCATAACGTGATTTCGCTGCCCGAGGGGTACTTTGCCATCCGTACCGATGCTGTTGGCGTGTTGCAAAGCGAGACCGGAAAACTGCGGGGCAACGTATCGGCAGTCGAGTATCAAGGCGCGCATGTGTCCGTGTCGGCACGCATCGCAGGCGATCAGGAGATCAGCGCGCTGATCCCCGAAGACACCTTTTTCAACAACCCTTTCAACCCAGGCGATCAGGTCGGTCTGATCTGGGACGACGCAAATTTGCACAAACTCACGGCCTAGAATTCATCTGACATGGAGAGAAAAGACATGACCAAGCTATCAAGACGGAATGTTCTTAAAGGCGGCGCAGCCTTTGCCGCAGGAACGACGCTCGGCGCGCCGATGATCTGGGCGCAGAACATCAAGGACGTGACACTGCGCCAGTTCGGCACGGGCGTTTCCAACCTGAATGACGTGGCCAACAAGGTGAAAGAGGATCTCGGCTTCACCCTTGAGATGACGGCGCTCGACAGTGACAGCGTCACGCAGCGCGCAGCCACGCAGCCAAACAGCTTTGACATTGCGGACATCGAATACTGGATCTGCAAGAAGGTCTGGCCCACGGGCAACCTGCAGGCGATGGACACCACCAAGATCAAAAACTACGACAAGATCGTCGGCATCTTCCGCAACGGCAAGCTGACGCCTGAAAGCACCATTGCGCAAGGGACCGCGCCTCATACCGTTGGCTTTACCGAAGGCCCCGAGGGCAAGAGTTTTGTCGACAACGAGAGCGGTTGGATGACGCTGATCCCGACGATCTACAATGCGGATACACTGGGTATCCGTCCCGACCTGATCGGGCGGCCGATCAGCAACTGGTCCGAGCTTCTGAACCCTGAGTTCAAAGGCAAGGCGTCGATCCTCGACATTTCCTCCATCGGGATCATGGACATGGCGATGGTGGTCGAATCCATGGGCGAATACAAATACCCGGACAAAGGCAACATGACCCGTGAAGAGATTGATCTGACGATGAGAATCTTCACCGAGGCCAAGCAAAACGGCCAATTCCGTGCCTTCTGGAAGTCGTTTGATGAAAG
Organism: uncultured Rhodobacterales bacterium; assembly: GCA_964352055.1. GTDB lineage: Bacteria > Pseudomonadota > Alphaproteobacteria > Rhodobacterales > Rhodobacteraceae > Tateyamaria. The sequence goes on along the minus strand of CAYGQZ010000037.1, from coordinate 3,388 downwards.
CGTGAACCTGATGGCCTCGGGCGAGGTGGTGATCCAGTCCATGTGGTCGCCTGCCATTACGGCCGTGAAGTCCAAAGGCGTGCCTTGCGTCTACCAACCGCTCGAAGAAGGCTACCGCTCTTGGGGCGGTGGTATCGGGCTGTCGGCGGCGCTGACAGGTTTGGAGCGCGACGCGGCCTATGAATACATTAACTGGTATCTCGACGGCTGGGTCGGCGGCTACCTGATGCGGCAAGGCTATTATTCGGCCGTTCCCGAAACCTCCAAGAACTTCATGTCCGAAAACGAATGGGGCTATTGGTTCGAGGGTAAAGAGGCCACCGACACGATCACATCTCCTACCGGCGACGCTCTGGCGCAAGCTGGCGAAACCCGCGACGGTGGCTCGTTCGAAGAGCGTATGGGCGCTGTGGCCTGCTGGAACGCTGTCATGGACGAAAACCAGTACATGGTCCGCAAATGGAACGAATTCATCGCGGCTTGATACCGAAAAGGGATGGGTGCTCAGGTGCCCATCCCAGAACTTTCCTGAAAGTCATACTGTGCTGAAGAATAATACACTTGTTGGGTGGCTCATGGCACTGCCAATTATGGCGGTGCTTGTGTTCTTTCTGGTGTTGCCCATCGTGATGATCGTCACGGTCAGCTTTTGGCAGGCAACAGAGTTCTCGATCATCCCGGCATTTGACCTCGAGAATTACGAGTTCCTTTTTGGCTCAAACGTCACTTATCGCGTTTTCTTCAACACCTTCAAATATGCGTTCATCACCTGGGTCTTCACTCTTGGCATCGGGTTTACGGTTGCCTACTTCCTCGCCTTCCATGTGCGCAGCCTGACATGGCAGATCGTGCTGTTCCTTCTGTGCACAATCCCATTCTGGACATCGAACATCATTCGCATGATCTCGTGGATCCCGTTTCTGGGCCGCAATGGCATCGCCAATTCGACACTGATCTCTTGGGGCGTCATTGATGAACCTCTGGATTGGCTGTTGTTCAGCGATTTCGCCGTCATCCTCGCTTTCGTCCACCTCTATACGCTGTTCATGGTCGTCCCGATCTTCAACACAATGATGCGCATCGACAAATCGTTGATCGAAGCGGCCCGTGACGCGGGGGCGTCCGGCGCGCAGATCTTGTGGAATGTCATTATTCCACTGACAAAACCCGGCATTATGATTGGCACGATATTCGTGGTCACGCTGGTAATGGGAGATTTTATCACCGTGCGCTTTATGTCGGGTTCTCAATCCGCCAATGTCGGGCGACTGATTTCCAACGACATCGCGCTTCTGGCCTATCCCTCCGCCTCCGCCACCGCCGTGGTCCTCCTAGTGACGGTTCTGATCGTCATCGGCATCATGCTGCGTTTCGTCGATATCAGGAAGGAACTCTGAGATGGAACCGCGCCCCAAATCCTTCTACATCCTCAGCTTCTTTTTCGCACTGTTTCTGCTATTCCTTTATGGCCCGACCATCACTATCGCAATTCTGTCATTCCAAGGTCGCGGCGGCGGGTTGACGTTTCCGATGCAGGGTGTGTCACTCCATTGGTTCCGCGATCTTTTTGAACAACAGGCCGTCGGCGACATTTGGGGCAGTTTCCGTCGCAGTTTTGCGCTTGGCCTGATGGTGATGGTGACCACCGTCGTCCTGTCGGTGATGGGTGGGCTGGCGTTTCGCAAGAAGTTCAAGGGCTCCGGCATCCTGTTTTACTTGATCATCACCTCACTGGTGATCCCGTCCATCCTGATCTCGCTTGGCGTCGGGCTGATTTTCTCCCAATCAGGGCTTAATGTGCATTGGGCCACCTCTGGATTCGGATCACAGCTTACATGGACGCTTCCCTTCGGCTTGCTGATCATGTTCGCCGTCTTCAACCGTTTCGACAAAAGCTACGAGGAAGCCGCCCGTGATCAGGGTGCAACCTCATGGCAGACTTTACGCCATGTGGTCCTGCCGATCATCGCGCCATCACTGATTGGTGTTGCCCTTTTCGGCTTCACCCTCAGCTACGACGAGTTTGCGCGCACGTTGCTGACCGCGGGCAGCTACAACACGTTGCCGCTGGAAATCTTCGGGATGACAACCAATGTCACCACCCCAGTTCTATATGCTTTAGGCACCCTCACGACGGTTTTCTCGCTGCTGATGATCGGCTTGTTCCTTTGCCTTGCGCTGTGGAGCACACGCCGCAAGGCCCGCGCGGGGTCAGATGCAGGCAAGGGGATGCTATGATCGTACTCATCAACCCGAATAGTACGGTTTCGATGACTGACGCGATGCTGCGCACCGCGCAGGAAACTGTTCCTGCGGCCGAGTTTGAAGGGTGGACATCCCATGAAGGTCCTCCCGCAATTCAAGGGGTGGAAGACGGCCAACTGGCAGAAAGGCCGCTGTTGGAACTGGTGTCGAAAGCCTCAGACCGAGGCGCATCTGCGATCATCATCGGTTGCTTTGACGACACGGCTCTTGATGCTGCGCGTGATCTTGCGCAGTGTCCGGTGATTGGCATCGGCCAAGCAGCCTATCATCTTGCAGCCGTTGTTGGCGGACGTTTCTCTGTTGTCACAACGCTGGATGTTTCCGTGCCCATTCTGGAGGCTAATATTGGCTCCTATGGTCTAGCGGGCCACCTGGGCAAGGTGCGGGCAAGCGGCGTTCCAGTTTTGGCGCTTGAACAGGACGCCCATGCGGCTAGCGATCAAGTCGTCGCAGAGATTGATAAAGCAGTACGCGAAGACGGCGTCCGATCCGTCGTGCTTGGTTGCGGTGGCATGGTGGATATTCAGCACAGAAGCGCACACTCTGCCGAAATTCGTCTGATAGACGGTGTCCGCGCGGCAGCTGTTTTTGCAAGCGAGGTGGGATGGGCCCGACGAATGTAACTCAACATATTTCCGGAAGCATTTGAACCCCGGTGCTGCCAAAGCAGCCATCCATGCATAACGCGGCATTCAGTACTATGGGCTCCAAGCCGCCGTTGAAGATTGGGCGCAGAGTGGTTTCTCCGGGACAAGGTCCACCCGCGCGCAAATCCTTTCGCAAAAGTTACCCGCTCTTTTCAAACATTAACAAGGGTCGGATATGAACGAGAGGTTAACGTCTGACGGCCTTCTGAAATGCGCAGTTTCGGGCGCATTTTGCGCAGTTCCGGAAATCAGGCCCGAAAGGGGCCATTTGCCGATGGTGAAACTGTGCATTTTGCAGGGACTTCTGCACATTTCATCTGTTCTTAACCAGCGAGCGCCGCGTTAAGGCGCCCGGCCGCTGGTTCACATCGCTTGCGCGGTCGGTTCGAACCCCGACCGCTGGAACCCGTTTCCGGGCAGACCTCGTCCGCCGGGCGTTTCAGCTTGCGCCGCACCGCCCGGCGTTCAAGTTAGAT
>CAYGQZ010000036.1:0-24127 GCA_964352055.1 uncultured Rhodobacterales bacterium | reverse complement strand
AAGCTGAGCCCCTCCGATGTTGCCGTCGCTGTCGCGATTGACGGTGGTTTGTTCACTCCGGTACTCCAGGACGCACACCAAAAATCGCTCTCGGCCTTGTCAGCAGAGATGAAAGACCTCGCCACCCGCGCCCGTGACCGCAAGCTTGCCCCGCACGAATATCAAGGCGGCAGTTTTGCGATCTCCAACCTGGGGATGTTCGGGATCGACAATTTCGACGCCGTGATCAATCCGCCCCATGGCGCGATCCTCGCCGTCGGCGCAGGCGTCAAAAAACCTGTTGTTGGCAAAGATCGGGAACTGGCCGTGGCAACCGTCATGTCAGTGACGCTCTCGGTGGATCACCGGGTAATTGACGGAGCTTTGGGGGCGCAGTTGTTGAATGCAATTGTGGAAAATCTGGAAAACCCGATTGCCATGCTGGCCTGACACAAACCCCAAAAACGAAAAAACGCCGGAACATCTGCTCCGGCGTTTTCCAAATATTCCTGTAGGCTTATTGATCTTTGCCAAGCATATGGTTCATCGAAACCGCCGGTTGATCACACCCGGCCTCACCCACGATCCGTGCAGGGATACCCGCCACGGTCTTGCATGCAGGCACCTCTTCCAGAACAACAGATCCAGCGGCAATCCGGCTGCAATTGCCGATCTTGATGTTGCCCAACACCTTGGCGCCGGCACCGATCAACACACCGTTGCCGATCTTGGGATGGCGATCCTCTTCTTCCTTGCCGGTTCCACCCAAAGTCACGGAATGCAGCATCGACACGTTGTCGCCGACAACAGCCGTCTCGCCAATCACAATGGAATGGGCATGATCGATCATGATGCCTTTACCGATGGTTGCCGCCGGATGGATATCCACGCCAAAAATCTCTGAAACACGCATCTGGAAGAAATATGCAAGGTCCCTGTGACCATCTGTCCACAGGAAATGGGCAACACGATACGCCTGAACAGCCTGATACCCTTTGAAGTAAAGAATAGGCTGAACCAGACGATGGCAGGCCGGATCACGATCATAGACGGCGCACAAGTCAGCGCGCGCCGCTTCCACCAAGTCCGGCGACCTCAGATATGCCTCTTCGACGATTTCGCGTACAACCACCATCGACATCTCATTGGATGCCAATTTGGCGGCAATGCGATAGGACAATGCCTTTTCTATGGACTTGTGGTGCAGGATGCAGGCATGCACAAAACCGCCAATCAGTGGTTCATCTGCCACCGCTTGCCGCGCTTCTTCGGTAATCTGCTCCCAAACGGGATCAATTGACGCGATATTTGTTCTGAATTCAGCCATGTAACGTCCTTTCAGCTAGTTTATACCCTAAAGCAGACGTTTCCACCAAACGCAAACGCGTGATGCACTCTATTGCAAACTGCGATGATTGGTTGAATTGCTCCCCATCAAGGCTTCAAGAACATGTATTAGGGCCTGCGAGAATTCCGCATTACAAATCGCGGGTTCCGGTGCCATTCCGAACAACCGTGCAGCGCCGGCCAGTGTACCGTCACCAAATTCAGGATGACAAACACCTTTTTCCTCACGAAACCGATCTGCAACCTCGGCTGCAGAAATCAGTTCTCTTGCGCGATTGTGGCGGTTGCCGGTACCGACGCCCAAAACGGCACGGCCTGCACAGATCAGGTCAACCGTCAAAACCGGTCTCATCCTGCATCAACCGTAATCGTGCGAAACAGACCGGGGCCAAAACGGGCAGAATTTTGAGCGATCGATACATCAAACGGGCCCGACACTCCGTCAGATTGTCGATCTGCATTTCGATAGACCCAACTCGGTTGCGTCACGGTAACTTCGCGCAAAACCTGATCAGACTGCAGAACTCTTACAGTATATGCTTCGGTTTCTTCTCCCAAAGGCACCTCGGCCAAATCCCAGGTGTCACCATCTGTCCGCGTCCGCCTTATCCAGTCAAAGTGAACATCCGAACCGGTTCTGGCATGTTTCAAGTGTACGGGAGCATAAGGTCTCAGGCCATTTCCTTCGAATGCATACTGAAACTGCTCATAGGACGGGTCATCATAAGAACGTCGCGATGGACCCACGCGAAAAGTCTGCGAGATCCTTCGCAGATTGCGCGACAACTCGATTTGGGATGGTACGCCATCCATAACGACAAACCAGGAACCGGCGGGCCAAGTGTCTGGACCAACCAAGTCAGTTCCCAACTGACCGCGAAGCCTATGGCTCAACAGATAGCGCCCGGGCGCGATCAACTCCGCGTCCCGAAACTGGATCAGCTCCCAAGTGTCCGGACTGCCATCTCCGATCGCGACAAGGTTTGATCCGTTCAAAAGCGCGGCGTCTGTGGTAGATGCCAGCGTTCCCTGGATCATCTTGACCTCCAACGGAGCTCCTCGGTCGATCAAACCCGGTGGCGTTCGTGGCAAGGGTGTTGCTGTAAATCCGATGGCCGACCGGGCGGCAATGATCGAATTAAGTGCGAAATCGGCGTCAGTAAAAGACTGATAAACCGCCACTGTACCTGGCCAGGGTGTGCCCGTGACAGCAATGTGCGGTGCGTGTTCCACTTCATCACCTGTTATCAGGGGCAAGTCCAGAAAAACGGAAGTCAAAGGTACGGGCGGCACGAACTCGCGCACGCCCGCCAACTCATCCGAAAGCTCGGACGGCTTATATACCTCTGACTCAATCCGGACACCTTCGATCAGTTGCATCGAACCGTGTTCAACCCGATCGACACGGTAAATACCACGGCCTTCGCCTTGATCCGCTGCAACCTCCACGACGTCTCCGGCACCGACGTTGATGTAGGACGGTGGCAGCGCCAGACGGATTGTGTCGCGGGATATGCGCGACTCCGCCAGCCATCGCTCCGTGATCTGTCGACCTTCCGGCCGGGTCAATGCCATCGGCATGTCTGTCGTCGATACGGAGTGTGTCGCGTTATCAGACAGTATGGCTTCTTCCGACAAAACGTCAAAATTTCCATCCGTCTGGACAAAACGCACACGCACGCGCCCGGCAAGTTCCGCCTCGGCTTCTCTGGATTGCTCCATCCGCCCCTCAAGATCGGAACTGATCGCAAGCTTTTCCGGTGGCAATTCAATTGCGTTCTGTCCGGTCCGCATGACGAACTTCAAAAGGCCATCGCGCTCAATCGCATCAAAAGCATATCGAAGCATCAAAGGTTGCAAGGCGCTACGCGCATCCGTAACGTCATCAATGACATAACCACGGACGTACCCATACAAACCTTCCGTGTCATAAGCGTTCAGTCCGGCCCGCTCACAGATCTCTCCGACAACCGAAGCCAAGGTTCGACCGGATGTGCGTCCATTGATCCAGTGCCCCCTAGGATAGTTTTCGCCGTCCGACCATGTGTTGATTGAATTCGGAAAAAACGGATAGGGCCGCGTATCCCAAGCCCACACAAAAGCACGGCTCATATCGATCATGGGACCGTCATAGACTTCGGATTGCGGATTGTTCTGCGCAAGGTTCCAATAGGAATGCATCGCCCGGAGGTATTGCTTTTGTATCAACTCATCACGGGCGCCGTTGGAAAACTTCGGCAAACTGCTTTCCGAAGATTTTCGGTCCAGAAACTTGTTCGGTTGGTTGGTCCCCTTGTCGATTGCCGCACAGCCAAGCTCGGTGAACCAAATGGGTTTCGACTGTGGCTCCCACGCGGTCGGTAACGCAGCCCTTGCGCCCCCAACGCGTTCATGATGCGCGTTCCGCCACCAGTTCAGGATATCCTTGTACCGCCATATCCATGGCTCACCAAACGCACCATCGGTAATTGGTGTTCTGATTTGCGCGGCTTCCGCGTCCACCGAGTGATAATACCAGTCATAACCCTTGCCACCAGCTACATTGGAGCGCAGGTAGTCCAAGTCATAGATGCTGCCCCATTCTGCATCCAGATGATCATATCCCTCGCGCCAATCCGACAGCGGCATATAATTGTCGATCCCGATGAAATCGATGTTTTCGTCGGCCCAGAGTGGATCAAGATGAAAGTACCTGTCGCCCGTTCCATCCTGCGGTTGATAGCCAAAATATTCAGACCAATCCGCAGCATAGCTGATCTTGGTATCCGGACCGAGAATGGTACGGACTTCTGCAGCCAGGGCCCGCAGACGATCCACAACTATAAAGCGGTTTGCAGCACCCCGGATCTGGGTCAATCCACGAAACTCAGAGCCGATGCAGAATGACTCCACGCCGCCCGCTGACACGCAAAGGGCGGCATAGTGCAAGATGAACCGCGACAACGACCATTCGTCAGACGGGCCGGAATATGACACCTTATCGTCGACAGAGAAGTCAGCCGCCGTCACAGTGCCAAAGAACGCATCAACTTCGGCGCTGGCGGCTGCTGTGCCATCCGGTGAGCCCACTTCACCAGGGGCAACGGACAGTGTAATTCTTCCACGCCATGGCAGATGGGGCTGTGTGGTGTCTGGATCATAAGGATTGGGCAACGTGTTGCCTTCAAGTTGATCCATCAACACGAACGGATAAAACATGATCGCTATGCCATCTGCGTTCATGGCTTGAATCGCTTCGACCACCGATTGATCGGACGGTGTTCCACCATAAATCGGACGTCCGTCGGCAGTGGCGATCTCATCCGCATCCTTGCGGCGCAAATCTGACACGCGCCAAGGCATGTTACGACCTTCGATTTCTCTGCGTTCAACCTTGGGCTTCAAAGTGCATTCACCACAGCGCAAGTCACTTCCGAACCATGAAACAATCAGCGAAGCTGCGCCGCAATTGGGCAACTCATCCCGCAGGCTATCCATTGACGCGGTAAAATCAGGCTGGCCCGCAGGCGTGTTGATGTTCGCGCTCCACTTGCCACGATCCTCGTCTACATAAGTCACTGGCGTGGTGGCCAGGGCGTATTCCCCGGTACCGGGCATCAAGGCCACTGCGCGGATTGCACGCGTCATCTCTTCGTTGGCGCCCAATTCATCCGGTTGCTCTGGGCGGGCAACTTCAAAGGAAAACTGGGGAACCCGATTGCCAAAGCGTTGCAGCAGCAGGTTTTCCAGAACGACGTAAGCTGTGCCACGATAGGCAGGCACATTCCCCTGCCCCTCGATCGCTTCCATCACAGGATCCGGCAATTGATTGGTAGACCCGGTGTAAACTCGCATATTCAAATCAGAAACTGCGACTTCTTCGCCATCAGCCCAAACGCGACCTATCCTAGTGATCTCGCCTTCGCAAACCGCCAAGGCAAGACTGACGGAATAGGTGTATTCGCGCGTCTTGGGTTCACTCGGTCCACCTTTGCCCCCACCTGTAACTGTTGTCGCTTCCAGAAAGTCCGATGCCCAGATGACATGGCCGCCCATACGCATACGGCCATAAAGCTGCGATGTGGCAGCCCCCTCACCCGAATTGGTCAGTCTGAACCGGTCAATCTTGCCATGCTCGACGACATCAGATCCCTGTCCCAGCAAACGCTGATCTATGACCCGCCCCAGCGTCGCTCCAACGGCGCGACCAATCGCGACCGACGAAATTCCGGCCAAAGTCCCGCCAAGAGAGCCGCCAATGGCCGCTCCGGCGGCCGAAAGTACAACAGTCGCCATCAGATGACCTCCTCGGTCGGAAATTCAAAACGCGCAACAATGCGCCGGGCCCATGGGGCACTGAGCGGACTTTCGACAACGCCGTGACCGCTATAGGCGTGAATGAAACGAGGCGATGACCCTGTGGCGGACTGAATGCCAAGATGCTTTGCCACCGATCCGTCTTTCATCCGGAACAGGATCACGTCAGCAGGCGCGGCTTCGATCAAAGGTTTGCGCAACAAGTGCCGCCCTGCCGCTTCCCACAACCGCTCTTCACCTTGTGGTTCCGACCAGTCCCGCGAATAGGCTGGCGGCCGCTCGGGTTCAGAACCGATCACCGCGCGCCAGACACCTCTCACTAGGCCCAGGCAATCGCACCCGGCATGTTTTGTTGCCATCTGGTGAACATATGGCGTTCCAATCCAAAGCTTTGCCTCCGCAATGACACGGGCGTCTCGCGACGTCATCTCAGGCTCCCTCCCGAGTTCGTGCCGTTCTTGGTTGGATAGGCCATCACCCAATCTTCGGTCGGCAGATCGGGAAAGCCTTGGAAGTTCAGCAGGTTGTTGAACTTCAGGCGGCACGTATCAAATCGTTTGTCGCAGCCAGCCGTCAAACGGAGTTGCGTTCCCGTTTCAATGGCACCGCGAATGGGCTCCCACAACTCAATGCGGCGCACACCGTTTTCGATCACATCATGTTTGATCATGCCCCACAGGCCCTGCGCGGCACCGTCCAGCGCGTCCAGACGTCCGCGCAAGAACCAACCAGGCTCAAAACCGTCTAACGTATCCCATTCAAAAACACGGCCATTCACAATCCGGTCCGCCGGACCTTCGTGACGATAACCCGGCGTGGACACATTAAATCTGCAGCCCTTGTCACCCAAGACTGCCGTGCATGGTTTCTGATAGATTCGGCCAGACGGACGGTTCAAAGCTTCCGTCAGGCCCCGCAACTCCGCATGAAACGCACCGCCAGCACGGCGGATCTCTCCAATGCTGCCGCGAAACTGCAGCCAACGGACATCGATATTTGCCCAGTTCACCAACCAGGCGCGCACCTCGGCTCCATCAAAGCGGCCCGCCTCGATATCATCCTCGCGAACGGCTGCATCGGTCAGCGCCCCAAGCGCTTCGGTGTTGTCGACACTTAACCCGGTGCTTTGCGCCAAAGCCGCGGCGGTCAAGCCGGTGTCGGCCCGGAACGTCACGCCTTCAAAGGTAAAGTCGCGGTCATGATCGGTAAAGCCATAAGCCTCGCCATCGGCCCGCGTGATGGCCCATGCCCGGCACAGGGTCGTCAGGCCGGACGCCGTATGCGCCAAAAACGCTTCACTTTGTCCCGACATCACACACGCACCTCAATGATTGGAACATTCGGCACGCTGCCAGCCTGAAAGCTGGAAACCGAGGTCTGTATGTGATCGGTGTCAAAGCGAACAGGCACATCAAATTCAAACCCTGCATGCACTTTCACGGCCAGATCCGGCGGATGCCGGAAGGTCACGATCCCGGTATTCACGTCAACGTCGTAGTCAACGCCCTCTAGCATTTCATCCTGGTCCAGGCCAACGCGCACAGTGCCCCGAACCGGTTTGCTGATCGGACGCGCATATTCATTGTCGCCTGATCGATAGGTCTTCAAAAGTGGAAAGGCCGCCGCCACGCCGTTCCCCGTTGCAATGACCTGATCGAGATAGCTTGGCTCTGCGCTGGCGGCCGAGGACTTGAAGTCCGACCAGTCTTTCCAACGAAAGCCGTACATCTGGCCCATGCGCGCTTCAAAGAACGAAATCAACGTCGCGATATCGTCCAATGACCGCATGCCAAGGCCCGCGTCATAGCGGCGACGCGAATGCGCCCAAGGCGTATTGCGCTCCTCGAAACCATTAGCCAGTGTGACCACTTCCGTGCGCCGCTCCGGCCCCCCGACCGACCCAAAGCTCAACGACGCAGGAAAACGTACCTCGTGAAATTGCATAACTTAGCTCCCCATTTCCTACTTACCGATTGCGGTTTCCGCGCCCCAAGGCACGGTTCATCTGCGCTGCGATCTGGTTTTGGCTGCGGGCAAAACCCTGGACATCAGGCGTGGTGATGTTCATGACAATTGTTGGACTGCCACCCCCCGTTCCGCGCACACCCAGCTTGCCGTCCGAACCGCGCGCCAGGGGCATGATGGCCTCCGGGCCTGCTTCGCCCATGACGCCCATGCCACCGCGCATCCCGAACGGCGTCGCAGAACTGACAACGCCACCCGCTGCAAAAGGCATCACCCGCCCCTGGCTGAACGGTGCGCCATCCGCAAAGGGCAGCAGTCCTTGCATCAATCCGCCGACCCCCGAAGCAAGCAAACCGCCAACCTGATCGGTAATCGGGCGCATGGCTGCATTGAACGTCGTGTTCATCATCGACTTGGCAAGGCCATCCAAGGCATCCGACAGGCTGGCACCGTCAAAGACAAGGTCGTCAAACGCCTTGCGCAATCCGCGCGACAATCCTTTTTCAACGGTCGCGACGTCCTTGCCTGTCGCGGCAAGGCTCTCCCGCATGCGGCGCAACTCGCTGTCAAAGCTTGTCACCATCACCGATGTTGCATCGAGGGTCTGTCGCAATCCGTCGGTTTGCGTGTCCAGAGCCTCAATTTCGTCGTTATAGTCACTCATCGTGAACCTCTTTCGGTGTATCCGGCCAAGCCGCCATCAACGCGTCCAGCCCGTCGCTGAGCAAAGGGGTGGCTTGCCCCGGATCGCCCAGCATCATCTGAAACTCGGCAGGGGTGAGGGCCCAGAACGCATCAGGCGTCAGGCGAAGGCCCTGCATCCCGGCCCGCATCAATGCGGGCCAGTCGAGGTTGTGGCTCATGCGGGCACCACAAAAGCGCGTGCGATCAGTTCCGCTGCGGCGCGTGCAGCAGCCATCGGCCCGCCTTCAATCTCTGCATGATCCAGCGCCTCGGGCTCAAACGCACATCGACCGCCTTGTAGGCCGGCCTTAAGCACAGACAAAACGTCACCGCTCGAAAACCGACCCTGTTCAAAACGCTCGACCAGCCCCACCAGGGACGTTTCAGCCATAGTTGCCTCTAGGCTGGCAAGCGCACCTAGGGTCAGCCGCATCACTTGCGGCGACCCGTCGATCTTCAGGGTGACTTCTCCCCTCCATGGATTTGCCATAATCAAATTGCCGTAAATCTCAGCGCACCGGCCGAGGCCATGGTCAACTCATAGGTGGCTTCGCCGTTGTGGCTGCCGCTGTATTCGACGGCCGACACCTGAAATGGGCCTTCAACGATGCCAAAGTCCGGGATGATGACCTGAAAGTCAGGCGTCTCTCCATCAAAGAACAATTGGCGCGCACGCTCGTCCGTGCCCGCATCCTTGAAGACTCCAGAGCCCGAGATATTGGCCGAACGCACGCCGGCACCTGCTAGCAATTCACGCCAACCGCCCTGGCTTTCGAGACTGGTGACATCCACCGTCTCGGCGTTAAAACTGACTCGCGTCGCCCGCAAGCCCGCAATCGTCTCGAACTGGCCGTCCGAGGTCATGTCGACCTTGATCAACAGGTCTTTTCCGTTCTGAGCACCCATGGGTTTTCTCCGTTTGAATTTAATGAGTTATTCGTCTTCGACCCGCGCGCGGAAAGTCAGGTCGATTTTTCGGCCCGTCCCCTTGTCGATTTTTCCGGCACGCGCGCGTTCAAAACGCATTGACACCAACCGCCCACGATCGAGTGCCAGATCTGCGTCGTGCAATACGTCACACACCGCACCTGCCGCCTCTTTGGCGGACGTGAATCCGGGTGCTTCCGTGATCACCGAAACGACAAACAAGTGAACCGCGCCCGAGCCAGTCTTGTCGTCCGCAACCCGCACGGCTTCAGGACCAAGGCTGACATACAGGCTTGGCAACGAACCGGTGGGCACTGCATCGTAGATTCCAGTTCCAACAGTATCTGATACGGCCGGATCGGATCGGAGTGCCGCAAAAACTGCACGTTGCAGAGCTGCGGAGAGAGCATAGCTCATATCACGACCTCCTCATCGGCGATACAGATCAAATAACGGCCTTCGGGATCATGCTCAGCAACGCTGCGGATGTGGAAGACGCGCCCACCGTCACGAAAGCGTTGCTGCGGCAGTGGGCGCTCAGGATGGCCAACCGACGCATGACGAACCAAGACGCTATAAGGCACGAGAGAAACAGCCACGCCAGACGAAACTGTCTCGCGGCCAGTGCGCGCCTTGACCTCCGCCCAAACCACACCCACGGGGACCCAGCTTTCCGAAAACCCACCCGCGTCGTCGGGTACTCGTTGCGGGCTTTCAAGCGTCAAGCGCCTGTTCAGACGCGGCAGTTTCATCTCGCACCCCCACCATTCAGGCGCATGATCTTATAGCGTTCAATCAGGCTCGAAACTCCGAAGGGCATACAGCCATCGCTCAACGAGGTTTCATTTCGAAACTCGTAATAATGGGCGGCCAGCAACATAGCCGCTTGGCGCAGGTCTGCAGGAACATCCGACCAGTGTTGGCCAAAACCTGCATCAAATGTCACAACTGCCTCCCCTGCCGAGGGGATACCTGGCAAGGCGAAACCAGTGGCACGCAAGAACGGACGATGCGCGTCGCGCTCCAACCAATAGGCGTTACCATCAACCAAAGTGCGCACGCCGTTGCGGTCCACAATCTCCACCTCGGTGATTGCTGTCACCGGCGCGACGGGCAAAGCCTGACGCCCCAAATCGCGCCAGATATGTACGGAAAACGCGAAAGCGCGCTCCAACAAGACCTTTCCTGTCCGCGCTTCTATCGCCGTAACCGCGGCACGCAGAAAACTGGCCAGAATGGCGTCTTGAACGCTGTCAGGACCAAAACCGCTGCCCAGACGCAGATGCGCCTTGAATTCATCAACCGGCAATGCCGTGTCAGGCACCGAGGTTTTTTCGATCAACATCATGGAACATCTCCATAAAACTCTGCCTCCGTCCGAGAGGATCCGGGCGCGCACTTGTCCGCGTTGCTCGGACGGAGGGAGCAGCTAGACAACGCGGCACAATTAAGTGCGCACCCGGGGTAAGGGTCAGGGTTTGACCCCTGCCCCGAACCATTCGCGTCGGGCGGTTAGGCCGTGGCGAATTTCAAAAGTTTGATCGCGGCGAAATCGCTCACGTCACCGCCCACGCGCTTGGTGGCATAAAACAGGACGTGTGGCTTGGCGCTGAAAGGGTCACGCAATACACGCAAATCGGGACGCTCCGCTACGGTGTAGCCCGCCGCGAAATCACCAAAGGCAATCGCATTGGCGCCAGAGGCCACGTCGGGCATGTCTTCGGCGATCAGAACGGGATAACCCATCAGAACCGGAGGTTGGCCCGCAGCCAGGCCGTCTGTCCAAAGGAACCGGCCGTCATTGTCTTTCAGCTTGCGCACATGGCCCGCTGTCTTGGAGTTCATGACAAAGGTCGCATTGGCCCGGTACTGCGCGCCAAGAGCATAGACCAGATCGATGATCGCCTCAGGGGTCACGTCTGCATCGACACCTGTCGGCACATAGCCCAAAGTGCCCCAGGTCCAGATCGCATCGTCGACATCCGAGTGGGTCAAAAAGCCTTTGGGCTTGTCGATGCCGTTGCCATTGATGAATGCGGATGCTTCAGCACGGGCGAATTTATCCGCAATCCGGTTCGCCAACCAGCCTTCGATGTCAAAGGCGCTGTCATCCAGCAGACGCTGCGACGCCTTGGGCAAAGCCGAAAGTTCATGCAGCGGAATCGTAACGCGGTCAATTTGAGGGGTATCTGTTTCCGTCAGCGACGATGTTTCCGTAGCCCAGCCTGTACCAACATCACCATGATCCACCAAGACATCGTAAGACGTCGCCTCGACATTAACGACAGAGGCGATTGAACGGATCGACGCCGTCGTGTTCAGGACCGATTTCACAGTCGCGGAAGTCTGCGGATCGACAAGATAACCACCATCGGAATTTACGGCAGTCGACAGGGACTTTACGTCCATTTCCAGGCCGCGCAGACCATCATCATCACCCGACCGCAGATATGCGTTAAAGGCCTTCTGATGAGGGGCGCCAAGGTCGGTGCCGCCAGCCAACGGGGTACGTGCAGCAGTCATGTTCTTACGATCCAGCATGGTCAGTCGCTCTTCTGTTTGTTTGAGTTTGGTTTGAAGTTCGGATTGGAAGCCTCTGAATTCCGTCACGAAACCTTGTATGGCGTCCGCGACATCCTGGGCGGGGGACAAACCTTCCCCGGCCCGAGCCTTACGTTCGGTCTTGCTCATGAGCATGTCCTTGATTGTTGGTGGTTCAGGCGGGCGCGTCAGCGCTGCGCCAGGCTCGCGCGCGCACCCCGAAGAGCCGCCGCCATATCGCGCAAGATGGCATCCTCATCCGACGACATCTCATCGGATTTGGCGACCACCCGCGCACTGGGAAGCATCGGGAACGTGACCAAAGACACCTCCCAAAGCTCCAGTTCGGTCAAGAGCCGCTGGCCCTTGTCATTCTTTGCCGCTTTCAAGGTGCGATAGCCGATGGACAACCCATCGATTGCACCGGCGGAGATCAATTCAGCCGCCTCGCGACCCTTGGCAACTTCAGGCAGCAAACGGCCTTTGACCCAAAGACCCTTGGCATCTTCACGCACCTCGTCCCATACGCCGATGGGACAGGCAGGATCATGTTGCCACAACATCTTTACGCGGCGACCCTCACCAGCAATCGTCTTCAGCGATGCGGCATAAGCCCCCTTGCTGACAATATCTCCTCCCTGATCGCAGGCGCCAAACAGGCTGGCATAGCCTTCGATCAAAAGGCCATCCTGCACCTCGATGCCATCGCCAAAGCGCGCAAATTTTGTCTCCAGACCGGTCTCTGCCTGCATGGATACTCTCCTTTGAAAAAGAGGCCGGTCCCTAATTAGGGATGGCCATCATTATGGATTTGAAACCCGTGGCCAAGACCACCGCGACAACCCCGTAGACGGTCAACCAGAGACGCCTTTCCAGGCGCTCCAACAGGTCTTCCATGCGATCAAGACGGGACGTGATGTTCTCGAAATGAACGGTTGTGAGGCGTTCATGGGCCTCCAGCCGCAATCCCGGCGCGCAAGCAAAGCGGTCCGGAAGTGTCCCGTCATCCATCCGCAGCCTCCTCGGAGATCGCAGGCAAACCCAGCAGACGACGCTTTTCAGCCTCGCTCAAAAAATCTGCACTCGCGACCCGTGCCCATTGTGCGTCGCGTTCCGCCGACAAGGCGGGCACCTGATCAAGGTCCGGCATCAGAACCACATCATCGCCCGTGAACGCCCCCAACCAATGGGCCAGTGCCGCAGTTACACGCGTCGCCTGCGGTAGGACGGTCAGACGATAAAAGGCCCGGTTGGCCTCTTGATAATTTGCATAGGTCGCATCGCCCTGAATACCGATCAGCATTGGCGGCACCCCAAAGGCAAGGGCGATCTCTCGGGCGGCGGCTTCCTTGGTTTTCTGGAATTCCATATCCGAAGGCGAAAAACCCATGGGTTTCCAGTCCAGGCCACCTTCCAGCAGCATCGGGCGGCCAGCGTTGCGGGCACCTGCGTGATTGGTCTCGATCTCACTCACTAGGCGCTCGTACTGATCACCACTCAGCTGACTTTGGCCATCCGCACCTCTGTAGACGATGGCACCCGACGGACGGGCGGCGTTGTCGAGCAAGGATTTCGACCAGCGGGATGCTGACGTGTGGACATCCAGCGCCATGGCCGCCGCCTGCATCGGGCTGAAACCGTAATGGTCATCCTGCGGATGGAAGGATTTGATATGGCAAATCGGGCTGACGGACCCGGACGCATCAAACCGGTGCGTCTTGCCGGAAACGGAATACTCATACGCCACCGGCCATCCATCCGAGCCCGGCACGACCGACATCCGGTCTGAACGCAGAACGTGCAATTCCAACGGCGCACCGCTCTCGCCCGCAACCGCTTCAACATAGGCATTTCCGGTCAACAAAAGCTGCGCGTACAGGGCTTCCAACAACTCGGCACGGCCCTGCCCCGGATTGGGCCGCTTGATCAACGACAAGATCGGATGAGCTTCATAACGCTGTTCCATGTCCTGCAAAACCAGGGGCAAGGCTGCGGCAGCCTCCGCGATCAGCTTGACGGACCGAAAGCCAACCGGATTGCCGGAAAACCCGGCCCGGGTCAGCGACACGGCGTCGCGCGGGCTCCAGGCCACGCGACCACCGTTCTGCCAGGCAACAACCTTGCCGGTGGCACTGGCCTTTTGCTCCGGCACATCCACCTGGCGCGCCTTCCGAAAGAAATCAAACACCATCAAGGGTCTCCTTCACGTGATCCCACGGGCCAAGCCCATCTTTCCAAAGAAAAGGGGCGCGCTGCTCTCGCATCCGCACCCCGTCCAAAGCCGGGCAATCACCCCACTTCATTGTTCCAAAAATACTCAAATACTCAGATCAGAGGCTGCGAACCCCCGGCTGCCGCCACAATCGGGCAGGCTCGATCATCAACTCATGCAAGGCCCAGACGAGGGCATCGACCCTGTCGGGCGACCCGTCACCCTCATATCCGAACCGCGTCATGCGGGTCATCTGATCTTCAAGCCCGTCCAGACCCAAGGCGTGCTTGACCCGACCCTGCTCATAGAGAGCCGCCACAGGCTCGGCGCGCGCGACTTTGCCGCGCGACGCATGCACTGCCCTGTAGGGGATCAAGGGGTCAATCTGGCGGATGACTTCGCCCACCATCTGACCACCCTGGTTCACTTCTGCGACCAACCGGTCACCGCTATAGCGTTCCATCGCGTTGACCGCCGCCTGCGCCCATTCTGATGGACGGGCACCCTGAACGGTGCAATCCGCGATGACACAGGCCCGCCAGTCTTGTGGCGGGCCTTGGGTGGTCGCGCCCACGACAACAATTCCGCATTCATCCGAGGCTTTGCCCGACGTGGTTGCCGGATCCAGTCCGACAACCACACGGTCAAAGGCAGGCAACTTCTGAACGCGGACGCCTTCCAGCATCTCGGACGTCCATAGTGCGCCCTCCGCATCGCTCAGCAACACGCCATCCAGTTCCTGTCGGCCCAGGCGGGTGCCGGTATAGCGGGCACGGACCTCCTCAAGAAAAGACGCGGCCAGATTGCCTGCGTTCGCCTCCGTGGGCGCGTGGGTCACGACGGTCGACGGCCGCTCCAGCAGTTTTTTCAAGACACCCACATTGCGCGGCGTCGTCGTCACGCACACGCGCGGGTCATTCCCCAACCGCAATGCAAATTGCAGCATGTCCCAGGTATCCTGACCCTTTTTCCACTTGGCCAGCTCATCAACCCAGGCCGCATCGAATTGAGGGCCGCGCAACCCCTCGGGATCGGACGCGGTGTGAACCGTGGCAATGGCACCGTTGGGCCACTCCAGACGTTTGCGGCCGGCAATCCACTTCGGGCGACGATCCAACGGTGAGCATTCCAGAATGCCGCTGTCTCCAAAAATCATGACTTCGCGGACCTGCTCAATGGTCTCACCCACAAGGGCAACACGTCGACACTTGCCCTCGTCAAAGGGCATCGCGCCTTCCACCAGGGATCGGACCCATTCGGCTCCGGCCCGTGTCTTACCAGCACCACGGCCCCCCATGATAACCCACGTGCGCCAATCCCCTTCCGGAGGCAGTTGATGCTCCATCGCCCAAAACTCGAACAGAAAAGGGAGGGCGCCCAGGGCGCCCTCTTTCAACTCATCCAGAAACTGGTCCTGCACCGCAGCAGGGGCGGACGCGAGCAAGCGCGCACCGAATTTCAGCGCGGGCAGCTCGGTGGTCGATTGCATATCCTGCTTGTGCAATCTGGGATCGACTGGCCTTGAGTTCTCCAATTTGCGCCTCCAGTTTCAAACATGTCCGGACCAGATCCGGCAACGCGGACGTTGCCGACTTGGCTTCTGTAGATGTTACATCCTCCCCGGTTTCGACCTTCTTGGTGAGATCGGCGATTGCCCGCCGCAAGGACGTGATCTCATCATGCACCGCCGAAAGTGCTTCGGTGGTGCGGGCTTCTTCTTCACCCGGGGTATGCAGTGTCATAATTGCTCTGACCTCTCATGCGTTGGGAAACTCCGCACGAGAGAAATGAAAAAGCGACCAGTCAGGTACACCCGACGGCCGCTTGCCCACTTCTTCTAGCTTGACACAAGTTATACGTGTGACCGTTCGCAGAGTCAAGTGAAATCTGGGTACGCCATAATCTCTAAGCGTACGGTATGATTAACAAATACCTAATTTGTGGCCAGAACTACACAACTTAAACGTGCTTTAAGCCAGTGCATTGTCGGTCCAACAGCACCTCGCGTTTCAATTGTCTACAGCGCGTTCTGCTTCGATCTCGCGCCAGCGCGCAACATTGCGGTTATGCTCATCCAGCGTCTCGGCAAAGGCATGGCCGCCAGTACCATCCGCCACAAAAAACAAATAGTCCGTGGCGTCGGGCTGCCCCGCTGCCATCAAACTGGCACGACCAGGATTTGCAATCGGTGTGGGTGGCAAACCGATGATCACATAGGTGTTCCACGGCGTCACCGAACGCAGCTCGGACTGGCGCAACCCCCGGCCCAGAACACCCTCGCCTTGCGTAATGCCATAGATCACGGTCGGGTCTGTCTGAAGCCGCATACCCCGGTTCAACCGGTTCACGAATACCGAGGAGACAAGACGACGCTCTTCTGCGACTGCGGTCTCTTTCTCAATGATCGAGGCCAGAGTCAAAAGCTCTTCGGGGCTTTCCAGCGGTACCGCTGGATCCCGTGCTTCCCAGGCGGCCGCGACCCACAACTCTTGCTGCTCGGCCATCGCTGCCAAGATGTCAGCGCGCTGATCGCCCGGACGCACTTCGTAACTGTCTGGGGCCAAAGCGCCCTCGGGCGGGACTTTGGCGATCTCACCTTTCAGCACGTCCATGCGGCGCAGCGCATCAACGACCTGCCAACTGGTCACACCTTCGGCCAGAGCAATACGAAAACGGGTATCCTGCTCGGCTTTGACTTGCGTGTAGATATCCGGTGTCGCTTCGACCGACGGCTCGAATTCCGCGCGCTCCACAAACCTGTTGCTCGAAGGATCGAGTTCCCGGACTTGCGCAATCAGACGGTTTACGCCGATGCGGTAGATCACTTCCGTGCCACATGTGCTTGCACCGCCACGGGTCACAATATCGACGATCCCTTCCATCGATGTACCGGGATCAACCAGAAAGCTGCCCGCCTTCAGATCACCGGTCTTTCCGGCATATTCAGCGCCAAGGCGAAACAGCAGCCCGCTGGTCACGGCCTCTTGCTCTTCAAGACTGGCACTTACCCGTCGAAAATTCGACCCGCGCTCCACCTGCAAACAAATGGCCTCGGACAAGGGTCCGGGTCCTTCGTATTGGCCACGCCCCCACATGATGACGCCGCCCATCAGGAACAGCGCCACAATCAGAAACGTCACCGCATTAGACGCGATGGATCGCCACATCAACCGACCTTCCCAAAGATCACGCTGGCATTTGTGCCGCCAAATCCGAAACTGTTGGACAAGGCGCGCTCAACCTTGCGTTCGCGTTTTACGTTGGGCGCAAGGTCAATGGCTGACGTCACTTCCGGAGTGTCCAGATTGATTGTCGGCGGGCAAACCTGATCCCGGATCGCAAGAATCGAAAAGATGGCCTCGATCGCGCCAGCAGCGCCCAACAAGTGACCGGTCGCGGACTTGGTCGAAGACATTGTGACGTTGCCCGCATGCTCGCCCATCAGGCGTTCGACGGCCGCCAGTTCAATTGTATCAGCCTTGGTCGAGGTGCCATGCGCGTTGATGTAATCAATATCCTGCGGGTTCAGGTCGGCATTGCGCAACGCAGCACGCATGGAGCGCTCCGCCCCTTCGCCGTCCTCGGACGGAGCTGTGATGTGATAGGCATCGCCGGACATGCCATAGCCCAAAACTTCTGCATAAATCTTGGCACCGCGGGCTTTGGCGTGCTCGTATTCTTCCAGAACAACAATACCGGCACCCTCACCCATGACAAAGCCGTCGCGATCCACGTCATAAGGCCGACTGGCCTTTTCAGGTTCGTGAGTCCGCTTTGTCGAAAGGGCCTTGCACGCGTTAAAGCCGGCCATGCCGATCTTGCAGATCGCAGCCTCGGCGCCGCCTGCCACCATGACTTCCGCATCGCCGTATTTGATAAGACGGCTGGCATCTCCAATGGCGTGCGCACCCGTAGAACAGGCCGTCACAACCGAGTGGTTCGGGCCCTTGAAGCCATACCGGATCGACACCTGCCCCGAGATCAGATTGATCAAGGCACCCGGCACAAAGAAAGGCGACACCCGACGGGGTCCTTTTTCTTCCATCATGACAGCTGTGTTCGCAATCGAATTCAAACCACCAATGCCCGAGCCGATCAGAACGCCGGTGCGCTCAAGGCTTTCTTGATCCTCTGGCATCCAACCAGAGTCCTCAACCGCTTGCTGGGCCGCGGCCAAACCGAACAGGATGAAAGTATCGACCTTACGCTGTTCCTTTGCTTCCATGTAGGTGTCGGCACAAAACGTATCATTTGAACCGTCGCCCAAAGGGACTTCGCAGGCATAGGTCGTCACCAGCCCGGTTGTATCAAACCCCTTGATGAGGCCGGCACCAGATTGGCCGTCCAGAATGCGGCGCCAGCTTGCTTCGACACCATCGGCCAGCGGGGTCACAAGACCCAGACCTGTCACAACCACTCTGCGCATGTGCTCATGCCCCTCTTCGTTATCTGTGCGCCTCTTACCGCGCCCGCCTTGCCCTGTTCAAGCCCCGACACAACCGGCGGTCTGCCATGTCGTCGATATCGCCCTAGACAAGCGCGACCCGGACAAGACCGAGGCACATCGTCAACTCACCTGACCGGAGGCGTCTTGCGCACCATCAACCGGACTTCACTGCCGCCATACTCTGCCGTACGCAGATGGCTGTATCCCAACTGGTCAGCCAATTTCAAAGATATCGCGTGTTGAGCGTCGATCATGCACACCAGCGGCCCAGTTACAACGCGATCAAACCAGTCATGCGCGGCCTTTGCAGCTTCAGCTCCCAATCCCCGCCCCTGCGCTTCGGGCGCAAGCACCCAACCTGCTTCGGGCACCGAATCAAAATCATCACCCATGCCCCTTGCACCAAGGAAAAAGCCGGTCTGACCTACAATGCCGCGCGAGTCATGCGCCTCGATGGCCCATTGACCGAACCCGGTCACCTGCCAATGGCCGGCAATCTGCAGGAACGCTTTCCAGGACATATCGCGGCTGTGCGGTTCGCCTCCGATAAAGCGAACGACTTCATCATTGGTCCAGATGTCCGCAAAGCGATCGAAATCACCGGGGCGCATCGCGCGCAAGGTTGTGCGCGACGTATTTATGGTTGGCACATGCCTGCTCATGGCGGAAGCGTCCTGGCGCATCTCTTGATATTTAAGGTGACAGTGCACCGGCAAATTCAACCATGGCAAGAGGCGATGGGCCAAAAAACAAAAAACGGCGATCTTCCACTAGGAAGAACGCCGTTTGCGCAGGCACTGGGCCTGACCAGGCTTAGGATGCTTTGGAAATAAAACCGACAGCGTCGCCAAATGTCTGAATTGTTTCCGCAGCGTCATCAGGGATTTCGATGCCGAACTCTTCTTCGAAGGCCATGACCAGCTCAACAGTGTCGAGGCTGTCTGCACCCAGATCGTCGATGAACGATGCGTTGTCGGTTACTTTTACTTCGTCAACACCTAGGTGTTCCACAACGATCTTTTTCACGCGGGTCGCGATGTCGCTCATTTGGCTGTCCTCATTCTGCCGGGGCAATTCATAGCGCCCCCAAGTGGTGTCCCCGGTCTCGTCCGGGGCTCAGGTCTTGCCCCCTTGGGGCGGTGAAGTCCTGTGATGGGAAGCGTTGCCGCACCCACCTCAAAACTGAAAATCTGCGTCGCTATAGCATATCCGATAAAGATGGCAATACCGTGTACCGGTGCGGCGGCACCCAAGGCTACAACATGGCCATACCGCCGTTCACGTGCAAGGTCGATCCTGTGACATAGGCGGCTTCGGGGCTTGAAAGATACAAGACTGCACTTGCAATCTCATGCGCCTCACCCATGCGGCCCGCCGGAATTTGTGTCATGATTCCAGCCTTTTGGTCGTCTGTCAACTTATCTGTCATCGCCGTCGCGATAAAGCCGGGCGCCACCGCGTTTACAGTAATTCCACGGCTTGCCACCTCAAAGGCCAGGCTCTTGGACATGCCGATCAGGCCTGCTTTGGACGCGGCATAATTCGCTTGTCCCGGATTTCCGGTGGCCCCCACAATCGAGCTGATATTGACGATACGGCCCCAGCGGGATTTCATCATGCCCCGCATCACACCCTTGCACAGCTTGAACGTCGCAGTCAGGTTTACATCCAGAACCGACTGCCACTCGTCATCCGACATCCGCATGAACAGATTGTCACGCGTGATACCTGCGTTATTCACCAGAATATCGACGGTCCCCATTGCCTCCGCCGCTTGTTTTGGCAGGGCATCAACAGCGGCCATGTCGCTCAGGTTGCAAGGCAGAACATGGGCGCGCTCCCCCAATTCAGCGGCAAGTGCCTCGAGGGGCTCGACACGGGTGCCGCTCAGCCCAACCGTGGCGCCGGCCTCGTGCAAGACCCGCGCGATGTCGGCTCCTATTCCACCCGAAGCGCCCGTAATCAGCGCGGCTTTTCCACTCAAGTCAAACATTCGTCAATCCTCAATTCAATCTTTTCCACGCAAGAACCTGCGTCGTGTTCTCGCCTTTTGCGTGTGCCGACCAACACGCCGTGACGACTTGAAGCGACACACCTGACCCCGTTCACGCGTCCAGAGCCGCCTTTACATCGTCCGGCCCGCTCAGTGCGCGCGTGGCGACACTACGGTCAATACGGCGCACCATGCCCGACAGGGCCTTGCCCGCACCGATCTCCCAGATTTCGGTCACGCCTTGGCCCGCCATCCACATCACGCTTTCACGCCACCGGACCGAACTTGTGATCTGTTCCACCAACAACCCCTTCAAAGTCACTGCATCGGCGCATCCTGCCGCTGTGACATTGGAGACTATGCTGACGGCAGGCTCAGCCAGTTGAACATCGCGCAACGCATCGGCCATGACATCCGCCGCAGGCGCCATAAGCGAACAGTGGAACGGCGCGGAAACCGGCAGCATCACAGCGCGCTTGGCCCCTCTGGCCTTCGCGATCTCGATGGCACGCTCGACAGCCGCCTTGTGGCCCGACACCACCACCTGACCGGGGTCATTGTCATTGGCAGCCTGACAGACCTCGCCCTGTGCCGCCTCATTCGCGACCTCCGTCACGGCCTCAAAATCCAGACCAAGCAATGCGGCCATGGCGCCGACGCCCACTGGCACAGCATCCTGCATGGCCATCCCACGGGTGCGCAACAGGCGCGCCGTATCCGCAATGCTCAACGTACCCGCCGCGCAATGTGCCGAATATTCCCCCAGGGAATGGCCCGCCACGAACGCGGCACGATCGACACCAATACCTTCGGCCTGCAAAGCACGCAGTGTCGCAAGCGATGTCGCCATCAGGGCGGGTTGTGCATTCTGCGTCAGCGTCAGCGTTTCCAGATCACCTTCCCAGATCAGAGCACTCAGTTTCTCTCCAAGCGCCTCGTCCACCTCGTCGAAAACAGCCCGCGCCGCCGGATAGGCCTCCGCCAGATCGCGACCCATCCCGATGGTCTGCGCGCCCTGGCCTGGAAATACGAATGCCACGCTCATGCTATGTCCCTTTGGTTCATTATGATTTGAACCGTGTAAAGCGGCAGCGGCATCCTCGCAAGACACCGCTGCACGGCGGATGCGCGGGAATGGACAGGCATTGGGTGTTCTACTGACGCAAGAATGCACTAGATGAAAAGGCCAAGCCCAAGTTCGGAGCCCGCCCATGTCCCTCACCAACACCGCCGACCAGTATGGATCTGTATCCAAAACCTTCCACTGGCTGACTGCCCTTCTGATCATTGCCCTGATCCCTTTGGGTGTCATAGCCAACGAACTGCCCTACGAGACGTCTGAACAACTGGCGCGCAAGGCCTGGCTCTTTTCCCTGCACAAAACGCTGGGGGTCACGGTGTTCTTCGTGGCGCTGGCCCGGATCGGCTGGAGTTGGACCCAACCCAAACCCGGCCTGCTGCACCCGGATCGCAAATTCGAAAGTTTCGCGGCAGAAACGGTGCACTGGCTGCTTTATGGCAGCCTCGTGCTGGTGCCCCTGTCGGGCTGGATCCATCATGCAGCGGCCACAGGCTTTGCCCCAATCTGGTGGCCATTTGGACAGAACCTGCCATTGGTTCCGAAATCTGAAAGCGTGGCAGCCGTGTTTGCCGGCGCTCATTGGGTTCTGACCAAGGTCCTCGCAGCGTCGCTCCTGCTCCACATCGCCGGAGCCCTGAAACACCACATCATCGACAAGGACGCTACATTGCGCCGGATGTGGTTTGGCAGGACGGACGTGCCGGGAACCCATGGCATGCACACCCACGGCACACCGATTGTCACAGCACTCGCACTCTGGGCCTTGGCACTGACGGGCGGTGCCGTGCTCGGCGTTTATGCCCCGCACGGTGACACGGTCGAAGCGGCCGCGCTGGAAGAGGTACAAACAGACTGGCAAGTCCAAGACGGTACCCTCAGCATAACCATCGTTCAGCTTGGCTCGGAAGTGACCGGCACGTTCTCCGATTGGACAGCGGCCATCGCATTCGACGAAACCGTACCGAATGAGGATGAAGGCCGCGTCGCGGGCAGCGTCGATGTCACCGTGGCGATCGGATCTCTTACGCTGGGCTCGGTGACGGACCAGGCCATGGGCCCGGACTATTTCAATGCCGCGGAGTTCCCGACAGCCCGCTTTCTAGCGGACATTGTGCCAGTGGTCGACGGGTACGAAGCGCAGGGCACCGTGACTATCCGGGACCAAAGCATGCCAACGACCTTGCCGTTCAGTCTTGCGGTGGAAGGGGACACGGCAAACATGGCCGGGCGGCTGACACTTAACCGCATCGATTTCGGCATCGGTACAAACATGGCAGATGAAAGCTCATTGAATTTCGAAGTTGGTGTCGATGTCTCGCTGACGGCCACGCGGACGCCCTGAGGGCTCGGGCTTTTGTGCATCTTGTGTTCCAGCTATCGGCTGCACCCTGCCCAGATGTCGCCCGTAGCTACTGGTGAGCCCAGTGCAGGCGGGCAACGATCATGAAGTCCGCGACAACTCAAAACCGCGCGTGATGCCGCGTTCAACCGGATCCGGTGGGACGCGGCGCAGGGCGGTCTGAAAAGACCGTCCTGCAAAACATAGTGTCACGCCGACAGGCGTGTCCTTTCAACAGCCCGAACGCGAACAGGCCGCGCAATGTGTCGCGCGGCCTGTTTCATATACATTTACGAACGCTCAGCCTTACGAGTCTGTGCTGTCTGCAATCCCAGCTTCAATGGAAATGCGAACCTGCACTTCATCACTGACAAACGGCGCAAATTGCCCCAGCCCGAAATCGGACCGCACCAAGGTGGTGGTGGCGTCAAATCCAGCCCACGCCTTGTTCTCCATCGGATGGGTACCCATCTGGTTCAACGATGCGTCCAGGACAACGGATTTCGTGATACCGTTCATGGTCAGATCGCCGGTGATCAAGGCCGTATCTTCGCCAGTCACTTCAATCTTGGTCGAGACAAACGAAATCAAGTCTTCATCGGTTGCGCCAAAAAAATCGTCTGACATGAAATGCCCGTCACGCTGCTCCCAACCGGTGAACATGCTTTTGGTTGGCATCGAAACCGTCACGCTGGACGCCGCAGGATCGTCCTTGTCAAACATGATTTCGCCCGCAAAGCCTGAAAACATGCCCCATGTCGTGGAAAACCCGAGGTGATCGTAGGAAAAAATGATCTGGCTGTGGCTGGCATCCAGATTGTACTTTTCAGCGGCGATGGCGAACGTTGCCGATGTGCTCAGCGCGGCAGCAAGAAGAATTGATTTCATTGGCTCGGTGCTCCTGTATGTTATTGCTGTCTCATCAATTGGCGCAAAAATCAGCGGCAGCAACTCGGCAGAGATCAACATGACCTGCGCAAAATTGAACATTGCGTGATCAGATCAGGAATGTTGTCCACGTGTGGATCGACCAAAGTCATATCTCTTCGCGCACCGATCGTATCAGCCACAAAGCTTGATCAATTTCGCTAAGCCGTCACGGTTCGGCCAAGTCTCCGGCCGGGCATCACATGACATTCCACCTCGACCATTCTGCGCCCAACCTGTTTGAAATCTCGTGAATCCACCGACTGAGTCAGCGCACAGGTCCCGAGACACGATCTGGCACTTGCCCTTCCGGCGCATCGGTGTATACGGACGCGTCCCTGCAAACACATTTTGCCGCGCAGTCTCTCGTGACCATCCGCAGGGCATCA
>CAYGQZ010000035.1:13838-24172 GCA_964352055.1 uncultured Rhodobacterales bacterium | reverse complement strand
AAGGTGCCGGAACTCACCGCGCCCTGATAGCTGCCTTTTGCCACCGGAAGGCCTGCCAGAATGTCACCGGTAAAGAGGTCGCGATAGGTGTCTTTCCGGCCTGCCACCTCCAGCATTTCACCTGAGATATCGGTGCCGTCCACAGGCTCGATCCCGCGGGCGCGCAATGCCGCGCCGCATAGCCCCGTGCCTGCACCCACGTCCAGAACCGGGCCAAAGCCCCCCGTCACTGCAAAGTGCCGCGCCACTTCGTCGTGCAGAATGTACCCGTTGCGTTGAGCGAAATCGCTGTCATAGGTCGCGGCCCACGCCGCATAAAGCTTGCGCGAGTCGTCGGGGGTTTTCAGCGCATAGGCGCTGTTGAGGTCGGGTTTGTCTGGCATCACGTCATTAAGCGGCTTGGCATGCATTTTGGCAAGGGGCTTGCCCTGATGCCGCGTTCGGGCCACCTATGAGCCATGACAAAGACGCTTCTTTCATTCGGGCACGGGTATTCCGCACAAGGGGTTGCCCGGCTGCTTTTGCCGCAAGGCTGGCGCATCATCGGCACCACACGCAGCGCGGAAAAGGCGCAGGCGCTGGCGGATCAGGGGATCGAGCCGCTGATCTTTCCCGGTGACGACGTGGCAGAGGCGGTGGCGCAAGCGAGTCATGTTTTGATCTCGGCCGGACCAACGGCCGAGGGTGACCCGGTTCTGAACGCAGCTGGCGACCTGATCCGCGCCCATGCGGCGCGTTTCGCATGGGTTGGGTATTTGTCGACCACTGGCGTTTACGGTGATCATCAGGGCGGCTGGGTGGATGAGGACACGCCGCTCAAACCCTCCACCCGCCGTGGGCAATGGCGCAAGGAGGCCGAGGCCGCATGGGCAGCAATCCCGGATCTGCCCCTGCATATCTTTCGGCTGGCGGGGATCTATGGCCCCGGTCGAGGCCCCTTTGCAAAGGTGCGTGCGGGCACGGCGCGTCGGATCATCAAGAAGGATCAGGTGTTTTCGCGCACCCATGTGGAAGACATCGCGCAGATCGTTGTTGCGTCGATTGCGCGCCCGTCACCGGGCACGGCCTACAATGTCTGTGATGATGATCCAGCCCCGCCGCAGGATGTGATTGCCCACGCGGCGGAATTGCTCGGCCTTCCCATCCCGCCCGCGATCCCGTTCGAGACGGCTGAGATGACGCCCATGGCCCGCAGCTTTTATGCCGAGAGCAAGCGGGTGCGGAATGATCGGATCAAGGACGAACTGGGCATAAAGCTGATTTATCCCAGCTATCACGAAGGGCTTGCAGCGCTGTTGGCGGACGACAATGAGTCATCCTAGGGCGGGGTGTTTGTCCGGCACCACGCGGTAGAGCGCTGCGCCGACGATCCCGAACACCACCAGCAATCCCATCGCCATCCCACCATTGGCTGCATAAAAAACGATGCGTTCACTGAACTCCATGGAGTTGAGGAAGGGGTAGGGCAGGCCGCTGGTCACGCTGCCTTCGGGTCTGGCGTTGAACCGCTGCACAAATAGTTCGGCCCAGGCCACATAGGCTGCGATGATCGCCAGCAGCGGCAGGATCGCCCGCCAGACCCGCCGGTACACCCGCCCGATAAAGAGCGCGTCAAAGATCTGGAGCGCGGGACCGAGTGCATGCAGATAATACTGCTGATGCCAGTCAATCGGGCCATCGTTGTTCACAAGTGAGGGGTCGGTGAAATAGAGCTTCCAATAGAGATAGACCACCATCACATTCAGCACCGAAGCACTGATTGCCGTCACCTGATGCGGCCTTGTGATCCGGTCATCGCTCAGCGCCAGCATCCGGCTGGCAGTGTAGAACGACAAGAACAGGGCCCAGATGGTCAGATAGCGAAACGGCCCGCCCGGCCCGCTCCAGGACCCAAAGACGGTCTGGTAGACGCAATAGCCCCCGGCCATCAGGAAAACGGCCCAGCGGTAGAACAGGACGGGGCGGCTGTGAATGTTCATGGCGCTAGGTAAGCCGGAGTGCGCGTCGGCTTCAACCCTTACGCGCGTGCCTGGCCAATGGATGTGATCCCGAGGACGTTCAGAACCTTGGCCTCGATATGCTCGGCGTTCATGCCAGCAACCGCATACATGTCGGCCGGACTGGCCTGATCGATGAAGATGTCTGGCAAGACCATGGACCGATACTTGAGGCCCCTGTCGAACACGCCCGCGTCGGCCAGCAGTTGCGCCACGTGGCTGCCAAATCCGCCGATGGCGCCCTCTTCGATAGTGATCAGCGCTTCGTGATTTGCGGCCAGTTCAAGGATCATGTCCCGGTCAAGTGGCTTGGCAAAGCGGGCGTCTGCAATGGTCGGATTGATCCCCTTTGCGCGCAGGCTTTCAGCGGCTTTCTCGACCTCTGCCAGACGCGTGCCAAAGCTGAGAAGTGCAACGCCTGCGCCCTCGCAGATCATACGGCCCTTGCCAATCTCGATGGGCGTGCCCCGTTCCGGCATGTCGATGCCGGTGCCTTCGCCGCGCGGAAAGCGGAAGGCGATGGGCCCGTCATCATGGGCTGCCGCAGTGGCCACCATATGGGCCAGTTCGGCCTCGTCCGCAGCGGCCATGACGGTGAAACCGGGCAGATTGGCAAGGTAGGCCACATCGAATGCGCCCGCATGGGTGGCCCCGTCCGCACCGACCAGTCCGGCACGGTCGATGGCAAAACGCACCGGCAGACGCTGGATCGCCACATCATGGACAACCTGATCGTACCCGCGTTGCAGGAACGTCGAATACATCGTGCAGAACGGTTTCATTCCGCCCGCAGCCAAAGCGGCGGAGAAGGTGACCCCGTGCTGCTCGGCAATCCCGACGTCAAAGCAGCGGCTTGGGTAGCGTTCGGCAAAAAGGTTCAGCCCGGTGCCGTCCGGCATTGCCGCCGTCACGGCGCAGATTTTGTCGTCGTCTTTCGCCTCTTTGATCAGGTGTTGCGCAAAGACGCTGGTGTAGCTGGGCGCGTTGGAGGGTGCTTTCTTCTGCTCGCCCGTAACCACGTCAAACTTTGCGGTTGCGTGACCCTTGTCGCGCGCGGCCTCGGCGGGGGCATAGCCTTTGCCCTTTTTGGTCAGCACATGGATCAGGATCGGGCCCTTGGCGCGGTCCTTGACCGTGCGCAGAACCGGCAAAAGCTGGCCCATGTCATGCCCGTCGATGGGGCCCAGATAGCTGAACCCCAGTTCCTCGAACAGTGTGCCGCCGACGGCCATGCCCTTGAGCATGTCCTTGGCCCGTTTGGCCCCTTCGCGGAAGGGTTCGGGCAAGAGGCTCACCGCCCCTTTGGCCGCCGCCTTGAAATCCTGAAACGGTGCCTCGGCATAGAGCCGCGACAAGTAGGACGACATTGCGCCCACGGGCGGTGCGATCGACATCTCGTTGTCGTTCAGGATCACGATCATGCGTTTTTTCAGGTGGCCCGCGTTGTTCATCGCCTCAAAGGCCATGCCGGCACTCATGGAGCCGTCGCCGATCACTGCAATCGCATCGCCCAGACCTTCGGGAACGACGCCACCCAGATCACGGGCCACGGCAAAACCAAGGGCCGCACTGATCGAGGTCGAGGAATGTGCCGCACCAAACGGATCGTAGGGCGATTCCGAACGCTTGGTGAACCCGCTCAACCCGTCCTTCATGCGCAGGGTGCGGATGCGGTCGCGCCGCTCGGTCAGGATCTTGTGAGGATAGCATTGATGGCCGACGTCCCAGATGATCTTGTCGCGGGGCGTGTCAAAGACGGCGTGCAGCGCGACGGTCAGTTCAACAACACCCAGACCCGCGCCCAGATGCCCGCCGGTGACAGAGACTGCAGAGACGGTTTCGGCCCGCACTTCGTTCGCGATCTGACGCAACTGCCTGTCCGAGAACCGTTTGAGGTCGGCAGGACGTGTCACGGTATCCAAAAGCGGCGTTTTCGGGCGATCAGACATGGGCGTCTTTCATTTCTTGCGGGTCACGACAAAACGGGCAGTGTCCCGGAATACGTCAGCGTCCGCTCCATACACAGTTAAGGCGTCACATGCCACGGTCACAAGGTTTTCAGCGCGGCGTTTCGCCTCGTCCAGCCCCAAAAGCGATACGAAAGTGGCTTTGCCCGCATCCGCATCCTTGCCCGTGGCCTTGCCCAGGGTTGCCGCATCACCGGTCACATCCAGCACGTCATCAGCGATCTGAAAGGCAAGGCCAAGGGCGCGGGAATAGGTCTGCAACGGGGCAAGATCGGCCCCGGCCATACGGGCACCCGCGGTGGCAGACCATTCGATCAGTGCACCTGTCTTGCCCCGTTGCAGGGCGGTGATCTCGTCCAGCGACAGGGGCTGATCCGCTGATTCCGCCGCAATGTCGAGCGCCTGACCCAGCACCATGCCTTCAGCGCCCGACGCGCGAGCCAGTGACAGGGCCAGATCGGCGCGTATCTCTCCGGTGCCAACCTCGGGCCGCGTCGTCAGTTCAAAGGCCAGCGTTTGCAGCGCGTCGCCTGCCAGAACCGCCGTCGCCTCGTCCCATTTGACATGGACGGTCGGTGCGCCGCGCCGCAAGTCATCGTCATCCATGCAGGGCAGGTCGTCATGCACGAGGGAGTAGGCATGCAAGGCCTCGATCCCCGTTGCAGGCCAGATCGACGCGGCGGGGGCAATGCCATGCAGCCGTGCGCTCTCCATGACCATGAAGCCGCGCAGGCGCTTGCCGCCAAGGGTCGCGTGGGCCATCGCATGAACAACAGGCGTGGAGGGCAGGTCACCCAGAACGGCGTCGAACTGCGCCTGTATCGCGGTCGCCGCGTCAGTCAGCCGTTGGGTAAACACGTCAGAGGTCGCTCGCCGCTTTCAGCCCGGTGGGGTTGCCATCCGCATCCAGCGTGATGGCGGCCACCTTTTCCTCTGCTTCCTTGAGCTTGGTTTCGCAACGGGCCTTCAGGGCCGCACCGCGCTCGTACAGCTTGATCGAATCGTCCAGGGCCACATCGCCGCGTTCCAATTGGCCCAGAACCTGTTCAAGTTCGGCCATCGCTTCTTCGAAGCTCATTTTGTCAACGGGGCGGTCTGTCATGGGGCGGCCTTTATCAAGGATTGAACGTGGGCGCGGGCACAGGCGGCCAGCGCGTCCAGATCATAGCCGCCTTCCAGCACCGATACCACCCGGCCCTTGCACAGGGTTCGGGCTGCATCGGTCAGCATGTCGGTCATTCGGGTGTAGGTGTCCACGGTCCAGTTCAGCTGGGCCAGAGGATCGTCCTGATGGGCGTCAAATCCGGCCGAGATCAGGATCAGTTCGGGCTGAAAGGCATGCAGGGCGGGCAGCACCTTGGCCCGGTATTCCGCAAGCGCCAGGGCCCCGTCGGTACCCGGTGCCAGCGGGATGTTCAGAACCGTCTGGTGCGGGCCCCGGTCCGAGGCCAGCCCGGTTCCGGGCCAGAGCGGCATTTGCTGGGACGTGATGACCAGTGCGCGGGGATCGTCCTGCAACAGCGCCTGCGTGCCATTTCCGTGATGCACGTCGAAGTCCACAACGGCGACGCGGTTCAGCCCCCGGACCTCAAGCGCATGTTTGGCCGCAATCGCGACGTTGCCAAAGATGCAGAACCCCATCGGTAAAGACTGCTCTGCATGGTGACCGGGCGGGCGCATCGCGACAAAGGCATTTCCCACGGCCCCATCCAGGACCAGATCAACAGCCCGGACAGCACCACCAACGGCGCGCCAAATCGCGGCCTCGGATTCCGGCGACATGGATGTGTCGGCATCAAGGGTTGCATAGCCATGCTCCGGCATTTGGCTGCGGATCATGTCGATGTAGCCCTGCGGATGACACAGCGTGATCGACGCATCGTCGGCCAAAGGCGCTGCAACGCGGTGCAGCGGCAAATCGTCCAGAGCACGTTGGATGTATTCCAGCCGTGCCACCTGTTCCGGCGCACCGGGCGGCGTCACGTGCTGCATTCCGTCCGGGTGGCTGACCAAGGCCGTTGTCATGGTTTCATTGTTCCAAAAATACTCAAAATCGACGCGATCAATCGGGCGCGAGCATATAACCTGTGCCCCGTACCGTTTGCAGATAGCGGGGCTGCTTGGGGTTCTCTTCAATCTTGCGGCGAAGCCGTGTGATCTGAACATCCACCGCGCGTTCCTGACCCTGACCACGGTCGCGCCCCAGATCCTCGACCAACTGGCTGCGGCTTATGGCCTGGCCGGGTTGGGCGGAAAAGATCTTCATCAACTGCATTTCGGTGGCTGTCAGGCGGACAAGGTCGGCGCCCTGCCACATCTCGCCGCGTTCCATGTCATAGCGGATCGGACCCAGTGCGAGGATCTTCGGCGTGGCCTGATCTGCGGCCACTTCCGGAACGCGACGCAGGATTGCGTTGATGCGCAGCAACAGTTCCTTCGGCTCGAACGGCTTCGAGAGGTAATCATCCGCGCCCGCTTCCAGCCCCTCGATCCGGTTGTCGGTCTCGCCTTTCGCCGTCAGCAGCAGGATCGGAGTGGTGTGGGTTTCGCGCAGCGACCGGCACAGGCTGATGCCATCCTCGCCAGGCATCATCACGTCCATAACGATCAGGTCAAAGTCCAATCCGGCCAGGATCCGGCGCGCATGGGCGGCATCGCGCGCCGCCGTGACCAGAAATCCCTGCCGCATGAGGAATTTCTGCAACAACATGCGGATGCGTTCGTCGTCGTCAACGATCAGCAGATGGGTTTCGAAGCTGCTCATGATCCGCTCTCCTTCAATCTGGTGTAGGCGCGCTGCATTTCGTTGTCCATCATCGCCTCGAGAACGGTACGAAACCCTGCGACAGCCTCCGGCCCCGCATCGCGAAAGGCCGCGCGCATCCTGGCGCGCTGGGCGTCCGACAGGCGCCCCTCCAATGCCCGTCCTTCATCGGTCAGATACAAATGCCGTTCCCGTTTGTCGATTTTTCCAACTCTGCTTTGCACCAGACCATCCGCGATCAGGGTGCGCAAGACACGGTTCAGCGATTGCTTCGTGACCCCAAGAATGTTCAGCAGGTTGTTGACGGTTGTTCCGGGCGCGCGATTGATGAAATGCACCGCCCGGTGATGGGCCCGCCCGTATGCCAGATCCGACAGGATGCGATCAGGGTCGGCTGTAAAGCCCCGATAGGCAAAGAACATCGCCTCGATCCCTTGCCGCAACTGCTCGTCAGTCAGAAAAAGAAGGTTCTCACCACCGATTGCCCCGGTGTTTCGTCCGTCCGCCATAGTTTTCCCGCATGTGCTGGTTTTTCAGTCAGTTTATGTCAGCCTTGTTGACATTCCAAGGGCGAACGCTTATCGAATCGCAGGTTTTGCGCAATTTTATGACCGGAACGGACGTAATTGCGCAACTAATGCAAATATGGAGGCTGAGATGGCTGGTTATGATGATCGTGATGGTAAAATCTGGATGGACGGCCAATTGGTCGACTGGCGCGCGGCCAACGTCCATATTCTGTCCCACGCCATGCACTATGCCAGTTCCGTGTTCGAGGGCGAGCGCGCCTATAACGGCAACATCTTTCTGAGCCGCAAGCACTCGGAGCGTTTGCACTTTTCTGCAGGTGAGCTGGATTTTCAGATCCCCTTTACGGTGGACGAAATCGAAGCCGCCAAGCAGCAGGTACTGGCTGCCAACGGCCTTACAAACGCATACGTCCGGGCTGTGGCCTGGCGCGGTGCCGGCGAAGATATGGGTGTCGCTTCTGCGCGCAACCCTGTTCATCTGGCCATCGCGGCGTGGGAGTGGGGAAGCTACTACGGCGACGCCAAGTTCAAAGGTGCCAAGATCGATATTGCCAAGTGGAAGCGTCCCAGCCCCGAAACCATCCCGGTCCACGCCAAGGCCGCGGGCCTTTACATGATCTGCACCACGTCCAAACACGCCGCCGAAGCCAAGGGATGTTCCGACGCCCTGTTCATGGACTATCGCGGCTATGTCGCCGAATGCACCGGTGCCAACATCTTTTTCGTCAAGAATGGCGAAGTACACACGCCCAAGGCCGATGTCTTTCTGAACGGTCTGACCCGTCAGACGGTGATCGGCATGTTGCAAGACAAGCAGATCAAGGTGCACGAGCGTGTCATCATGCCCGAAGAGCTGGAAGGCTTTGAGCAATGCTGGCTGACCGGCACCGCGGCCGAGGTCACCCCGGTAGGTCAGATTGCAGACTTCAACTTTGAGGTCGGTGCGATGGCCCGTGAGATATCGGAAGACTACGAAAAGCTTGTCCGGGCCTAGGCTTTGGACTTCGACGCCTTTGCCGAAGCGTGGGAAGCGGCGTGGAACTCGCATGATCTGGATCGCATCCTTGCCCATTACAGCGAGGATGTGATCTTTCGCTCGCACAAGGCCGTACGTCTGGTCGGCCAGGGCGAATTGCGCGGCAAGGCAGCGTTGCGCGACTACTGGGCCCGCGCCCTTGCCGCGCAACCCGATCTGTCATTTGTCGTGGTGGATGTGCTGCATGGGCACGGCATGCTGGTCATCACCTATCGCAATCAACGTGATATTCTGGCGGCGGAAACCTTGCGCTTTGGCGCTGATGGAACGGTGGTTGAGGCGTCGGCCTGCCACAAACCCTGATCAGCCTTTGGGATCCGTCACGGATCGTGCTTTGCGTCTGTCCATGCCCAATTGTCGTTCCCGCCAGATGATCAGCACCCCGCCCAGCACCACCAGTGACGCGCCGATCACCGTGGCGGATGTGGGCACTTCGCTGAACACGGCATAGCCGATGACGGCCGCAAAGATCAGCGACGCATAGTCGAACGGCGCCAACATGGCCGCCCCTGCAAAACGGTAGCTTGATGTCACGAAAATCTGCGCGATTCCACCGATCAATCCTGCGCCGATCAGCATGACGAGGTCCCGCGTCGACGGCACGACCCAACCGAAGGGCAGGCTCAGCAGGCTCAGCACGGTGGCAGTCAGCGAGAAATAGAAGACGATGGCCGCCGTGTGTTCGGTCTGGACCAGAGTGCGGATGTGAATTTGCACAAAGGCGCGCAGGATGGATGCCGTCAGCACCATCAACGCGCCGACCGTGGTCATCGTGCCCAATGCATCCACGCCAACGGTCAGGCGCGGCCACATCACGATCATCACGCCAACCAGACCAAGGGCCACGGCGCTGATCCGAAACAGCCGGACCGTTTCGCCCAGCATGAGTGCGGCCAGGATCACCGTGAACATCGGCGTGGCATAGCCAATCGCGGTCACTTCAGGCAGCGGCAGCAGGCTCAGCCCGCCAAACGTCAGCACCATGGCCGATGTGCCGAAAAAACCGCGCCAGACATGCCCCATCAGATTGTTGGCCACCAGGGCTTCGCGCAGTTCGCCGCGTTGCCAGATCCAGGCGATGATGATGGGCATCGCAAAGAAGGACCGGAAAAAGACAGCCTGACCCGGAGGCACTTCTTGTGTCGCCACCTTGATCATCGCCGCCATGACCATGAACAGGAACACCGCCAAAAGCTTGAGCGCTATGGCGGTGCCGGGTCTGTTATGTGTGGAGGGCCGCAACATGATGTGCGATCCATGATCCTTTGTGCCGATGAAGGCAACCCTCAGCGCAGGGATGCGACGCCCAGCGGAACATTGAATTTCAGGCACCAGATATAGACTTCGTTGTAGTCCGCTGGGTCCACGCCTGCGGGCACGGTAAAGGTCTGGTAACCGGTGTTGGATTTCAGAAGGCCCATGCCGGTGGCCTTGTCATATTTGCCACTCTTGCCGAAACCGACGCGCGGGTCGGGCGCGCCATCAAGGCTGAAGTTGTCGGCAAGGATGACAGTGTGGCTACCATCCGCATTCTTGACGACTTCGACGATGCCTGTGGTGATGTGATCGGAAGCGCCGGTGAACGTGCCTTTGGCGACCGTGGTCGTTCCAGCCTGTGCGGTTGAGAAACTGAGGATCGCTGCGATCGCGATGGCCAGAATGGAGGAGAGTGCTTTGGTCATGTGTAGGGTCCTTTGAGGGCGGTCAGGAGTTGCGATACCAAGTAACTAGCATAAGGAACCAACTGGTACAAAACACAAAGGCGTGAGTTCTGGACTAATCAGTTCCCAATGCTATATTAAACAGAGCAATTGGAGTACGCAGAATGGCCCGCCCCCGATCCTTTGAAACTGACGATGCTGTCGAAAAGGCGATGCAGGTCTTTTGGACCCACGGCTATGAAGGCGCGTCCCTGCCGGATTTGCTGGAAGGCATGGGGCTGACCCGCGGCAGCCTTTACAAAGCCTTTACCGACAAAAAGACCCTGTTTCTGCGGGTTCTCGCGTTCTACGAAGATCGCGCCGTGCAGGCGGGTGTCGA
>CAYGQZ010000035.1:12453-13738 GCA_964352055.1 uncultured Rhodobacterales bacterium | reverse complement strand
ATGGCCCGCGCCCGTATGCCCGAGGAAACACTGCGCAATGCGGTACGCAGCATCAGTGCGCTGCTGGATCAGCCGATCGGTCCGCGCACGCCACCCGTCTGACCCCGATCCAGCAGCAGGTGATCAAGGATCACGCAGGCCATCATCGCCTCGCCCACGGGCACGGCGCGAATGCCGACGCAGGGGTCATGGCGGCCCTTGGTGATGATCTCGGCGGCCTCGCCTGATTTTGTGATCGTCTTGCGGGTTTGCAGGATGGACGAGGTCGGCTTGACCGCAAAGCGCACAACGACGTCCTGCCCGGTGGAAATACCACCAAGGATGCCGCCCGCGTGATTGGAAGAGTATTCCGGTCCGTCCGGCCCCATCGTGATCTCGTCTGCATTCAACTCGCCGGTCAGCATGGCGGCGGACATGCCTTCGCCAATCTCGACCCCCTTGACCGCGTTGATGGACATCATCGCCGCCGCCAGATCGGTGTCGAGCTTGCCATAGACCGGCGCACCGAGGCCCGCAGGCACGCCGCGCGCCACAACTTCGATCACGGCCCCGACGCTTGAGCCGGACTTGCGCAAACCGTCAAGATAGGTGGCCCAGGTTTCTGCCGCCTTTGCGTCCGGCACCCAGAACGGGTTCTGGTCGATCTGGTCCCAGTCGAACTGGTCGCGGTCGATCTCGTGCGTGCCCATGCGGGTCATGTAACCTTTGATCTCGATCCCCGGCGCGAGCGTGTTCAAGGCAGCCCGTGCCAAGCCACCAGCGGCCACCCGGCTGGCCGTTTCGCGGGCTGAAGACCGCCCGCCACCGCGATAGTCACGGATGCCGTACTTTTGCCAATAGGTGATATCGGCATGCCCGGGGCGGAACTTTTCGGCAATATCGCCGTAATCCTTGGACCGCTGGTCGGTGTTCTCGATCATCAACTGGACAGGTGTGCCGGTGGTCTTGCCTTCGAACGTGCCGGAGAGGATCCTGACTTCGTCTGCCTCGCGCCGCTGGGTGGTGTATTTGTTCTGGCCGGGTTTGCGTTTGTCCAGCCACTGCTGGATGATCGCTTCGTCGATGTCCACGCCAGGCGGGCAGCCATCGACCGTGGCGCCCAGGGCAGGCCCGTGGCTTTCGCCCCATGTGGTCACGCGGAAAAGATGGCCAAAGCTGTTGATCGACATGGGGGCCTCCGATTGCACTTGCCCTGCGGAAATACGGCGCGGACGGACCAATGCCAAGCAGGTTTAACGCCGCGCGGCGGTTGTCAGGGCAGGGGGCCGTTTGCCCAGCACTTCGA
>CAYGQZ010000035.1:11075-12353 GCA_964352055.1 uncultured Rhodobacterales bacterium | reverse complement strand
GCCGCGCCCACATAGAGTGCAAGGCCTGACCACGCGCCGGGCAGGCCCACCCCCTCAAGGTAGCGCAATGGCAACCAGATCAGCCCCCAGAGCGCGCCGCCAATGACGAGGCCGATGCTTGCGGTGGTCTGAGATCGCATGTCGGGCCTGCCCCCCCTTGGCAACAGTTCGGACGCGCGGCGTCCAGCGTTCGACCGTATAAGCCACCCTTGTTTGTGTCCATTGGAATGGTCCGCCGAGGTCTGCGTGTTTGCCCGCAGCATGCCGGAGGTGATCCAATCCGCGGCATTGCTTGTGCTTGCCCGCGTCGGTGCCTATAAGCAGCGCTACCTCGGGGGGCTGGCAACAGCTGAGATGCATTCTTGCGGACCCGTAGAACCTGAACCGGTTAACACCGGCGGAGGGAAGGTTTGGTTTGCCCCAAAATCTTATCCCACCGCCTTCTCTATTGGAGGATGCGATGAAGTATCTGATGACGACTGCTGCGGTGCTGTGCGCCAGTGCGGCCTGGGCCGAGACGCCCGTTCTCAAAGTCTACACCTACGAAAGCTTTAATGCCGAATGGGGCCCCGGCCCGGCGGTGGAAGCGGCTTTTGAGGAAACCTGCGGATGTGACCTGCAATTCGTAGGGGCCGATGACGGGGCTGCATTGCTGGCCCGGATCAAGCTGGAAGGCCCCCGCTCCGAAGCGGATGTGGTTCTGGGCCTCGACACCAACCTGATGGCCGCGGCCAGGGAAACCGGCCTGTTTGCGCCGCATGCGGTGACTGCCGATTACACCCTGCCCGTGACGTGGGCGGACGATACATTTGTGCCGTTCGACTGGGGCTATTTCGCCTTTGTCCACGGCGCTGAAACCCAAGCGCCCGCCAATTTCCGCGAACTGGCCGACAGCGACCTGAAAATCGCGATCCAGGATCCCCGCTCATCGACACCGGGTCTTGGCTTGCTGATGTGGGTCAAGACAGCTTACGGCGACGAGGCACCGGCAATCTGGGAAGGGCTGGCCGACAACGTGCTGACCGTGACCAAGGGTTGGTCCGAAAGCTATGGCCTGTTTCTGGAGGGCGAGGTGGACATGGTGCTGAGCTATACCACATCGCCTGCCTATCACCTGATCGCCGAAGAGGACGCGACCAAGGCGGCCGCCCCTTTTGACGAAGGCCATTACATGCAGATCGAAGTGGCCGGAAAGCTCGCCAGCTCGAAACAGCCCGAGCTGGCGGACCAGTTCCTTGCCTTCATGGTGACCGAAGGGTTCCAGTCGGTCATTCCGAC
>CAYGQZ010000035.1:0-10975 GCA_964352055.1 uncultured Rhodobacterales bacterium | reverse complement strand
CGGACCAGTTCCTTGCCTTCATGGTGACCGAAGGGTTCCAGTCGGTCATTCCGACAACAAACTGGATGTATCCGGCGGTTACCCCGGCGGCTGGCCTGCCTGAGGGGTTCGAGACGCTGATCACCCCGGCAAAATCCCTGCTGCTGAGCCCTGAAGAGTCGGCGGCTCTACGCGATGCGGCCTTGGACGAATGGCTCGGCGCGCTGGCGCAATAGGCGGACCGCTTGCCAGCGGGGCAGTCCTTGTACTGATCCTCGCGGCACTGGTGGCCGTCGCATCCCGGGCCGATTGGCCGGTGCGCTTTGGCGCATCTGACTGGGCCGTGTTGCGGTTCACCGTCTGGCAGGCGATTCTGTCTGCGGTTTTGAGCGTTCTCTTTGCTGTCCCGATGGCGCGCGCGCTGGCGCGCCGCCAATTTCCGGGACGGGGCGCGCTGGTGACCTTGCTGGGCGCGCCCTTTATCCTGCCGGTGGTTGTTGCCGTACTGGGCATTCTGGCGGTGTTCGGGCGCGCAGGTTGGGTCAGTCAGGCGCTGGGCAGCGTCGGACTGCCACCTTTGTCGATCTATGGGCTGGAAGGCGTCGTTCTGGCCCATGTGTTTTTCAACATGCCGCTGGCGACCCGGTTGATTCTGCAAGGATGGCAGTCGATTCCTTCCGAACACTTCCGGTTGGTTGGCCAGTTGGGGTTGCCTGCGCGCACCGTGTTTCAAACGCTGGAATGGCCGATGCTGCGACAGGTTGTTCCGGGCGCGCTGGCCCTGATCTTTGTCATTTGCCTGACCAGTTTCGCCGTTGCCCTGACGCTGGGCGGAGGACCCAAGGCCACAACAATCGAACTGGCGATCTATCAGGCCTTTCGGTTTGATTTTGATCTGGGGCGGGCGGCTGTTTTGTCGCTTGTGCAATTGGTGGTGGCCGGTTCTGCGGCTGTTCTGGCGTTCTGGATCTTGCCACCGCTGGTGCTGCAACCGGGGCTGGACAGACCGCTGGTGCGCTGGGACGCGCGCGGGGCTTTGCACCGTCTGCTGGATGCAGGCTGGATCGGCGCTGCGGCCTTGTTCCTTCTGCTCCCGCTTGGGGCGGTCGCTGTGTCCGGTCTGATCGGGCTCGGTCAGATGCCAACCTCGGTCTGGGCGGCGGCGTGGACTTCGACCTGGGTTGCGGTGCTGAGCACAGCGTTGCTGATCGCGATGGCGTTGCCGGTGGCGGCCTGGCTGGGGCGTGCGAACACGGGCGGCGCAGAGGCCATCACCCTGTTGGGCCTTGCCGCGTCGCCACTGATGATCGGGACGGGTTGGTTCATCCTGATCTATCCGGTTGCCAATCCGCAAGACTTCGCATTGCCAGTGACGGCACTGGTGAACGCGATGATGGCCTTGCCCTTTGCCGTGCGCATTCTGGTGCCGGGCATGCGGCAGAGCTTTGCGGATTACGGACGGCTGAGCGGGGCTTTGGGCATTCAGGGCGTCGCCATGTGGCGGATCGTTCTGCTGCCGCGGATCAGGCCCCGACTGGGCTTTGCTGCAGGCCTCGGTGCTGCGATGTCAGTGGGCGATTTAGGGGTTGTGACCCTGTTTGCCGATCCCGAAGTGGCAACGCTGCCCCTGCAGATGTACCGCCTGATGGGCAGTTACCGGACAGAGGCCGCTTCGGGCGCCGCCCTCGTCTTGCTGGCATTGGCACTGGGCCTGTTCTGGGTCTGCGACTATTGGGGGCGACATGCTGCGCGTTAAGGATCTGATTATTCAGCAGGCAGATTTCACCCTGACTGCGGACTTTGAGATTGCTGCGGGTGCGCGGGTCGCCGTCCTGGGGCCGTCGGGTGCGGGCAAGTCAACTTTGTTGGGTGCTGTTGGGGGGTACGTGGCCTGTGCGCAGGGGCGTGTCATTGTGGATGGTCACGATGTGAGTGATGCACCGCCGGACCAGCGCGGCATTGCGATGCTGTTTCAGGACGGCAATC
Source organism: uncultured Rhodobacterales bacterium (assembly GCA_964352055.1). Taxonomy (GTDB): domain Bacteria; phylum Pseudomonadota; class Alphaproteobacteria; order Rhodobacterales; family Rhodobacteraceae; genus Tateyamaria. The sequence continues at coordinate 9,010 of CAYGQZ010000035.1, read as the reverse complement.
TGTTTCCGCATTTGAGCCTCGCGCAGAATGTTGGGCTGGGGCTCCGACCTGCGTTGCGCCTGACGGATGCGGAGACGGAACAAGTCCACGTTGCCTTGGAGCGTGTCGGTCTGGCCGGATTCGAAAGCCGCAAGCCGGGTGACGTGTCAGGTGGGCAGCAAAGCCGGGCAGCGCTTGCGCGGATGCTGATCCAATCCAAGCCGCTGATGCTGCTGGATGAACCGTTCTCGGCTCTGGGGCCCGCGTTGCGCAGCGAAATGCTGGCACTGACCTCGGAAGTGGCACGCGACTCGGGTGCGACCGTCTTGATGATCACACATGATCCGCGGGACGCAGAGCGTGCTTCGGATCAGATTGTTTTTGTAGATGAAGGCCGGGCTCATGCACCCCGGGCGGTGGCCGACATAATGGCCGATCCGCCCGAAGCTTTGCGTGCGTATCTGGGGCTTTAGGCCGCTCTGGCTCGCAGCGAATTGCGCGTTTCAATGATCCCAATGGCTGCCTCGGCCGCCTCGCGCCCTTTCAGTACAAAGTGCTGGGCATAAATCGCCAAATGGTGTTCGGTTTCCTGAAAATGATGCGGTGTCAGGGAAACGGACAGAACCGGGACGCCCGTGGCAAGCCCGACCTGCATCAAGCCGTCTACGACTGCGGCCGCGACAAAATCGTGTCGATAGATACCGCCATCCACCACGAGGGCCGCGCAGCAAATGGCGCTGTACTGTCCCGTCGCGGCAAGGGTCTGGGCCATGAGAGGCATCTCGAACGCACCCGGCACGTCGAACACATCTATGTCGGTGGCGGGAATGAGTTCAGTGAAACCTTTGTACGCTTGATCCACAATGGCGGCATGCCATCGGGCTTTGACAAAGGCGAAACGGGTGTGTGTCATATCAATCTCCTTCGGTTAGACACGTCACCCAAGGCGATTGCGCACAGCGCCAAAGGCCATTGCTGGCCCTGACCTGCGCGTTCTCTTTCATCCGGACTATGACCGTCGGCTCAGGCATCTCACCTGATCTGCTGGACCCAAGATTTTTCGTACGAAAAATCTTGGCGCTCGCGGGCTTATGGGTCGCGCTCACATACCGCCGGTGGGGAATTCCGCCCCGCCCTGAGAACACCCCGAGCTTGCCAAGAGACTGTCCGACAGGCAAGACCGACGTGACGTTTAGAAAGTGGAACTCATGCATCCGAACCCGGTTTTCCATACCCAAAGCGACGCGGACAACATCGCATTCGCACGCCAAAGAGCTTTTGGTGTGCTTGCAATCAATGGACCTGATGGACCGCTGCTGTCGCATATCCCGTTCCTGATTTCGAAGGATGGTGTGCAACTTGACCTGCATCTTTTGCGTTCCAACCCGATTGTCGCTGCAACCAAAGAGCCGACGGTTGCCAGGATTGCCGTGAGTGGTGCGGATGGGTACGTTTCGCCGGATTGGTACGATGTGCCCGATCAGGTGCCGACCTGGAACTACGTGGCTGTACACCTCACAGGCCTTCTCGAGCGTCGTCCACAGGATGAAATGCGGACCTTGCTGGATCGCCAGTCCGCGCATTTCGAAGATCAACTGCTGCCCAAGGCACCCTGGAGAACCGACAAGATGACGCCGGAGGTGTTGGACCGTATGATGCGTCAGATCGTGCCCTATCGTATGTCCATCGGAACAGTGGACGGCACCTGGAAGCTGAACCAGAACAAGCCCGACGCCGTCCGTCTGCGCGCGGCGGATCATGTCGCAGCTCAGGGAATGGGCACTGAAACCGCTTTACTTGCCAAGCTCATGCGCGGTGCCGATGGACAGCCGTGAGCACTCTGATAGGCTTGGTTCAAACATCAAAGGATTTCCCATGAAACTGTTTCACTCTCCCGCGTCTCCTTTCGTGCGAAAAGTCGTTGTCCTTTTGCATGAGCTGGAGGTTTTTGACGCGGTGGAACTTGCCACTGTCACGACGACAGCGCTGGCCTCGGATGCCAGCCTGAAGGCCGCGAATCCGCTGGCCCGGCTGCCCGCACTTGAGCGGCCCGAAGGTGTAACACTCTATGACAGCCGGGTCATCACGGCCTATCTGGACGATCTTTATGACGGTGGGATGTATCCAACCGGTAGGGCGCGGTGGGAAACACTGACCCTGGAGGCGACTGGCGATGGTATCATGGATTCCGCCGTAGCCATGGTCTATGAAATCCGGCTGCGCGATGAAGCGCAACAATCACCTGCCTGGATCGAGGCCCAGTGGGGCAAAGTCGCGCGCGGGCTTGATGCGCTCAACACCCGATGGATGAGCCATCTGTCGGGTTCGATCGGCATGGGCCATATTTCGGTCGCATGTGCCTTGGGGTATCTTGATTTTCGCCATGGCGGGCGGGACTGGCGCCAGGGCCGGGACGCCTTGGCGGGATGGTATGACACATTCTCGAAACGGGCCTCAATGGAAGCGACGGACCCCAACGGTTGACCTGAACCGGCCTGCCGCATCGCTCGGTCGTGCCTGCCCCGAAGAGATTCGGGATGTAATGGGTGAACACATCCCATATTCCGCCTATGTTGCATCGAATGCCGGGTGGAACGGCCAGAACAGCCTGATCGCGCGCTCTCGAGTCTTATCAAACGCTTAAACAAGGCCCCTGCGACCACTTGCGCCAGTTTGTACGCTGGACGTGAGGCGATCACCCCGCTAGATAACCGGGTGAACTGCCCTGCATCTTTCGTGGGGCCTGTCAGGTATTGGCCCTTTGGGGTCGCAGGAAGCTGGAGAAGTCCCCCGTGTCCCACGCAGAAGAAGAACACGAAAGCAGCCGGCGCGATTTTCTGTACTACGCCACTGGTGGTGCCGGTGCAGTCGCAGTCGGTGCCGCAGTTTGGCCGCTTGTAAACCAGATGAACCCGTCCGCCGATGTTTTGGCGCTGTCGTCGATCCGCGTCGACGTGAGCAGTGTTGAGCCAGGCACCCAATTGACGGTGAAATGGCTCGGCAAGCCTGTATTTGTCCGCCGCAGGAGCGAAGATGAGATCGTGGCAGCGCGCGATGTGGCAATGTCCGATCTGCCGGATCCGCTGGCTCGAAACGCAAATATCGCGGCAGGCTCAGATGCGTCTGATGTAAACCGCGCTTTGGTTCAGCCGGGCAATGACAATGCCGAAGAATGGCTGGTCATGATCGGCGTCTGTACACATCTGGGCTGCGTGCCGTTGGGCGATGCGGGTGACTTTGGTGGATGGTTCTGCCCCTGTCATGGATCGCACTATGACACCGCCGGACGTATTCGCCGCGGACCTGCTCCGGAGAATCTGCCGGTACCTGTCGCTGCATTCGTGGATGAGACCACGATTCAACTCGGTTAAGGGAGAGATTTAACCATGGGTGGAATTCCTCACGACCATTATGAACCAAAGGCGGCCTGGGAAAAGAGCCTTGCCAAGCGGTTGCCAATCGTTGGCCTGCTCTATGACACGCTGATGATCCCGACGCCCAAGAACCTCAACTGGATGTGGATCTGGGGCATCGTGCTGACATTCTGTCTGGCGCTTCAGATCATCACCGGCGTGGTTCTGGCAATGCACTATACCCCGCAGGTCGATCTGGCCTTCGGTTCAATCGAACACATCATGCGCAACGTGAATGGCGGTGCGATGCTGCGATACGTGCATATGAATGGCGCATCACTGTTCTTTGTTGCAGTCTATGCGCACATTTTCCGCGGTCTTTACTACGGATCGTACAAGGCCCCGCGTGAAATCACGTGGATCATTGGTATGCTCATCTATCTGCTGATGATGGGTACGGCCTTCATGGGTTACGTGCTGCCATGGGGCCAGATGTCCTTCTGGGGTGCAACCGTGATCACCGGCCTGTTTGGCGCGATCCCGTTTGTCGGTGACGCCCTGCAAACATGGCTTTTGGGCGGACCTGCCGTTGACAACGCCACGCTGAACCGATTCTTCAGCCTGCACTATCTGCTGCCCTTCGTAATCGCGGGCCTTGTGATCGTGCACATTTGGGCGTTCCACACCACAGGCAACAATAACCCGACCGGTGTTGAGGTGCGTCGTGGATCGAAAGAGGAAGCAGAGAAAGACACGCTGCCCTTCTGGCCCTATTTCGTGATCAAGGACCTCTTTGCGCTGGCCGTCATTCTGGCCATTTTCTTTGCGGTTGTGGGCTTTATGCCGAACTACCTGGGCCACCCTGACAACTACATCGAAGCCAACGCCCTTGCGACACCTGCACACATCGTCCCGGAATGGTACTTCCTGCCGTTCTACGCGATCCTGCGGGCCTTTACGTCGGACGTCTGGGTTGTGATCGGCGCAAGCTGGATCACAGGCGGTATCATCGATGCCAAGTTCTTTGGGGTTCTGGCCATGTTCGGTGCGATTGCCGTCATGGCCCTGGCGCCATGGCTGGACACATCGACCGTGCGTTCAGGCCGTTATCGCCCGATGTTCAAGTGGTGGTTCTGGTTGCTGGTCGTCGACTTCTTTGCCCTGATGTGGCTGGGTGCGATGCCTGCGGAAGAACCCTATGCGACCCTGTCGCTGATTGCGTCGGCCTATTGGTTTGCCTACTTCCTGGTGATCCTGCCGCTGCTTGGCGTGATCGAGAAGCCGGATCCGCAACCCGCATCCATCGAAGAAGACTTTGCCGCACATTATGGTGGCGACGAGGCGGGATCCACCGCACCGTCGGCGCAGCCTGCGGAATAAGGAGAGACTGCAGATGTTGAAGAAACTTGCAGCAAGTATGGTGGCAGCGTTCGCGCTGACCACCGGTGCCTTCGCCGCTGGTGGCGCTGGTCATGTGGAAAACGTCGACTTTTCGTTCGATGGCCCGTTTGGCACATATGATCAGAACCAGTTGCAGCGCGGCTTGCAAATCTACACCGAGATTTGTGCCGCCTGTCACGGCCTCAAGTTCGTGCCAATCCGTACTCTGGCTGATGAAGGCGGTCCAAGCCTGCCCGAAGATCAAGTGCGCGCATATGCGGAGTTTTTCGAGGTTTTCGATGCGGATCTCGACGATTTCCGCACCGCAACGCCGAATGATCACTTCCCGGGCTCCGCTTTGGAAAACGCACCTGACCTCAGCATGATGGCCAAGGCGCGTGCGGGCTTCCATGGCCCATACGGCTTGGGCATCAACCAGTTGCTGCACGGGATGGGTGGCGCCGAGTACATTGCGTCGCTGTTGAACGGCTATACCGGGGAAGAGAAGGAAGAAGCAGGCACGATCCTGTACGAAAACAAGACTTTCCCGGGCGGGTGGATTGCAATGGCGCCGCCGCTCTACGGCGAGGATGTCGAGTTTGCGGACGGCCATGCCAATGACCTGCACCACCTGAGCGAAGACGTCGCAGCGTTTCTGATGTGGACAGCAGAGCCCAAGATGATGGCCCGCAAGCAGGCTGGATTTGTCGGTGTTGTCTTCCTGACGATCTTGTCGGTGTTGCTATACCTGACGAACAAGCGTCTCTGGGCGCCTGTAAAGGGCCGTTACAAAAACAAGTAAGCGTTTTCGTAGCGCTGACGAAATCAGAAAGCCCTGCCACAATGGTGGGGCTTTTTCTTTTGTTAATGGCAAAGATCACCCGAATGGCGCGAACTTGTGGTGCAGAGGGGGCGCTGCCCCCGCGCTGCGCGCCCCCCCGGAGTTTATCTGGCAAGATGAAGGGGATCGGGCCCGTAAGGCGGAGGCATCCTCCGCCATCGCTTACGCCACGAGTTGTGTGTCGGTATGCGATTTTGCTTTGGCCGTCACAATCTGACCCTCTGGTTGGGGGCAATCGAAAGTGACTTCGGTGAATTGGGCAGTGCGCCCCATGTGCGGATTTTCCATCAGGATGTGATGGGACCGCCCGACCTGGTTTGCGAGATGGCGAATGACCTGGCTTTGGCCCACAGCTCGCAAGTGTGCAGCCCGTTCCTTGATCACCGCGCCGTTCACCTGCGGCATGCGGGCCGCAGGCGTGCCCGGCCGTGGCGAATAGGGAAAGACGTGCAGCCAGGTCAGGTCACAGTCCTCGACCAGTTTCAGAGAGTTTGCGAAATGTGCTGCCGTCTCGGTTGGGAAACCGGCAATGATATCGGCACCAAAGGTCATATCGGGCCGCAACCTGCGCGCTTCTTGCGTGAAACCAATCGCATCGTCCCGCAAATGCCGACGCTTCATCCGCTTGAGGATCAGGTCGTCCCCATGCTGCAGGCTGAGATGCAGATGTGGCATGAGCCGCGGTTCTGTTGCGATGGCCTGCATCAGCGCGTCGTCCACTTCGATGGAATCGATCGAGCTGATCCGCAGTCGCGGCAAGTCTGGCACCAGTTTGAGGATACGCAGCACCAGATCACCCAATCGCGGCGTTGCAGGTAAATCCGCACCCCAAGAAGTGAGATCGACCCCGGTCAGCACGACTTCGTTAAAGCCACGATCCACCAGCCGCTTGATTTGATCGACCACAACACCCGCCGGCACCGACCGCGAGTTGCCGCGCCCGTAAGGGATAATGCAGAAGGTGCAACGATGATCGCACCCGTTCTGGACTTGCACATAGGCGCGGCTGCGGGTTCCAAAGCCGTCGATCAGATGCCCGGCCGTTTCGGTGACGGACATGATGTCATCGACTTGCACCGGTTCTGTACCGAAGTCTCCAGCCAGACTTGCCCACGTGGCCGCCTGCATTTTTTCGGTATTGCCGATGACCGCATTGACCTCGCTCATCGCGGCAAAGGTAGCGGGCTCTGTTTGTGCGGCGCACCCCGTGACGATGATCTTTGCATCCGGGTGCGTGCGGCGCAGTTTGCGAATGTCCTGCCGGGCCTTGCGCACCGCTTCGGCTGTCACGGCGCAGGTGTTGACCACGACGGCGTTGCCCAGGCCCGCTTGCGCGGCCAGTTCCTCCATCGCCTTGGTCTCATAGGCGTTCAGTCGGCAACCGTGATTGGAAAAGATCGGCGCTGTCATAGCGTGTCCAGAAAGGCTTGGGTCAAGACGCCGTCAAACACATGCGCCGTGGGCCCCGACATCCACACGCCATCATCGCGCCAGTCAATGTTCAGCGTCCCGCCGTCAAGGTCAATGCGCACGGTGCGCCCCGTCAGCCCCAGACGTGCCGCCGCAACAGCCGTGGCACAGGAGGAGGAGCCCGAGGCCAGCGTGATCCCTGTCCCGCGTTCCCAGACCCGCATGCGGATATGGTCCGGGGCTATGATCTGCGCAAATTGGACATTGGTGCGCTGGGGAAAGAGCGGGTGATGCTCGATCTCGGCACCGCGCGCAGCCAGATCGACGGCTTGTACGTCTTTGACGAAGAATGTGCAGTGGGGGTTGCCCATGCCGGTTGCCACAGGCGCGCCGTCTAGTGGCAAAGCCAGCGTATCCGTCGCCTCCACCAGCGGAACATCCTGCCAGTCCACCTGGGGATGACCCATATTGACGGATGTGACGCCATCCTGTCCCAAAACAGCGCTCAGCGCGCCCTTTCCGGTTACCGCAATGTCCAGCGCAGTGGCTCCGGTCAGGGCCATCTCGTGCGCAGCGATGCACCGCGTCGCGTTCCCGCAAGCGGCCGATTGCGAACCGTCTGCGTTGTAAAAGGTAATTGTAAGCCCCTGACCTTGCGAAATCACGGCAAGCTGGTCGAACCCGACGCCCCGATGCCGGTCGGCGAGGGCTTGAACGATTTCCGGCGTCACCTGAACAGCAGACACACGTGTATCAACAACGACAAAGTCGTTACCCAGCCCGTGCATCTTCATGAAGGGCCAACCGGAGGCAGGTTGTTCGTGCATTCGCCGCATATAGACCTGTGATTTCAAGGAATCCAGTATGTCGCAGAAAAACCTTTGGCTTTTGGCTTGACCCGGCCCGCGACCCCCTCTAATTGGGCCGTCTAGTGGGGCCGTTAGCTCAGTTGGTAGAGCAGCTGACTTTTAATCAGCGGGTCGCAGGTTCGAATCCTGCACGGCTCACCATAATCATCTTGAACTATTGCTTGAGAGAGAAACGCGCCCGTCGTTGCAATAAGACTGGTATTTCGCTCTGTCTGGTGGGCCATTTCTGAGTGTGCCCTCTCCAAAACCCGCCCCAGAGCCGGTGTTACATACAAGCGCTCATTCTGACTGCGGGATTGCTCGGACAGACGCGCCTGTTTTTCAGGCTTGGCGTGCGTTTTCTTGTTGGATCTCATTTGGCGCAATCTCTGCGAGCTGAACCCGGATCAAGTGGCACTTCATCGTGCCCGGAAACCCAGTGCAGAACCCGGTCTTCGTGTTCTTTACGGCGGCCTCCGAGACGGGTGTCTGGATGAAAATCTGTCTTTCCCGCTGCGTGCTCTGCCCCCTGAAAACTGGAGCGTTTGAAGCTGGAATTTTCCGCCAAATTTCCCTGGCTCTGCGAGGAGCAGAATCGCATGAAAGCACCGAACTCCACTGCGGTGCACATGGCCTTTATCCTGAATCAGGGTCAGCAAGACATGCCGGTCGCGGAGATCTGTCGCACGGCCGGGATCAGTCTCGCGACCTTCTTCAACGAGCCGAAGACATATGGAGGTTTGCCGCCAAACGAGATGCGCCGACTGAAGCCGCTTGAGGACGGGAAGACGCGATTGAAGAAGATCGTGGTGGACTTTGCGCTGGATCGGGAACTGCCCCGGAACGTCGTTGTGTGACAACGCTGAAGCCTGGCCGTTTGTCCGACATCGTCACCGGGTTGTGGGTTGATTGTGGCGCCTCAACGCACAGAGCCTGTGGCGACATCTGCTTTGACACTTCCACCTACCACTAGAAGTCCCGGCGGGTGGATCAGTTGGCCCTGGAGAAGTGGCTTGCAGCCCAGAGTGACTAACGCTCCGCCAGTCTCCAAGGGCTGCTTTGCCCATGACACCCTCATATGAAGGCGCGGTGAAATTCTTGACGGATGAGCAACCCGGGGATTGAATGTGGTCACGCCAACACCGACAGTGGACCATGATGAAAGCCTTGTTCAGTCGGATCGCTGTTTTTCTTGTCTT
>CAYGQZ010000034.1:18644-24225 GCA_964352055.1 uncultured Rhodobacterales bacterium | reverse complement strand
CACCATGGACCCCGTTGTCATCAAGCACAGGTTCATGAAGGCTGTGAGTGCCTGACAAGGCGCTCACACACGCAACAGAACAGCATTAGGGAGGAACAACATGCTGAGACGATCAATCCTTAAAACAGGGGCCGCCATTGCGCTTGCCGCCACATTCGGCAGCGTCGCACAGGCCGAACTCAATGGCCCGGTGAATTACATCATCCCGTTCGGTCCCGGCGGGGAATCCGACATCTCAGCCCGGTTTCAACAGCCCTTCTTCAAGGAAAAGTTCGGTCAGGATATGGTCGTCTCGTACCAGCCGGGCGGCGGTGGCGCCGTGGGATGGGCCTCGCTGAATGGGCTGAACGGCGACGGACAGACCATCATGGGCGTGAACTTGCCGCATATCATCATCCAGCCTGCACAAAAGGACGTTGGATACACCACGGCGGATCTGAACACGTTCCATATGTTCCATTTCACACCGGACGCGATTGTCGTAGCCGCCAACAGCCCCTACCAGACGCTGGCGGACCTCGTTGAGGACGCCAAGGCGAACCCCGGTCAGGTGACCATGTCAGGGTCCGGCAAGGCGAGCGCAAATCACCTTGCGCAGATCAAGTTCGACAAGATGACCGGCGCAGTCACAACCTATGTGCCGTTCAAGGGAACAGGCGCATCGGTAACCGCCCTGCTTGGCAATCAGGTCAAGGCGCAGTGGGGATACACCACAGTCGGTGCTGCCCAGGGCGAAGCCGTTCGGATGCTTGCCGTGGCCATGGATGAACGGCACCCGCTCTTCCCCGATGTGCCGACCTTCAAGGAGCTTGGCTATGACATGGTGGGCGGCGCCTATCGCGGCATCGCTTTGCCAAACACCGCCAGCGCGGAAACGACCCGGATGTGGTCCGACATGATCAGCGAAGTCAATGCGGACCCTGCATTCCGTCAAAAGATGCTGGATGGCGGATTTGCGATGCTGGATATCAACGCAGACGATATGGCCGCCTTCATGGCCGCCAAGACCGACGAATATTTGAAAGATGCCCGCGAGGCAGGCCTGCTCAAATAATCATCAAAGGCTAACCCGGGGAGGAAACGCAGATGGAGATGAGCCACTTTTTGTCAGCACTGACGCCACTCAATCTCGCTCTTGCGCTTTTTGGGGTCGTGGCAGGCACTGTTGTCGGCTCCATCCCCGGGTTGACCGCCACCATGGCATTGGCCGTCCTCGTGCCAATCACCTTCAGCATGGAGCCTGCCTCTGCGCTGATCCTGCTGGGGGCGATCTATACCGGGGCAATCTATGGCGGCGCATATGCAGCCATACTGCTCAACACACCCGGCACCCCCTCGGCGATTGCAACGACCTTCGATGGCTATCCGATGGCCAAACGTGGCGACGGGGATCTGGCCGTGGCCCTGGCCTGTTTCGCCTCTGTCTTTGGCGGCATGGTCGGCGCGATTGCCCTCCTGTTTCTGGCCCCACCCTTGTCCAAGGTGGCACTGGCATTCGGACCCGTTGAGTATTTCTGGTTGTCCGTCTTTGGACTGTCCCTGATCGCATCGCTTTCCGACGGCAACCTTGCCAAAGGGTTGGCAGGCGGCGCATTTGGCATGATCCTGTCCACCGTGGGCGTTGCCGAAATTTCGGCTGACATCAGGCTCACCTTCGGCAGTCAGGTACTGATCGGCGGTTTTGGTGTGGTTGGGGCCTTGATCGGGCTTTACTGCATTCCGGTTCTGATCGACCTTGTCGCAGTGCCCGACCGACACCTGAAGGTCGAAGACGATGTGAAATCCGTTCGGATCGGCGAAGCCTTTCGCATCGCGATGAAGTCCAAACTCAATCTTGTGCGTTCCTCGGTGATCGGAACGATTGTCGGGATCTTGCCAGGTGCCGGTGGGTCGGTCGCGGGGCTTGTCGCCTATTCAGAGGCAAAGCGGACAGCAAAACCCGGACAGAAATTCGGTGAAGGCGAACCGGATGGCATCCTGGCGACGGAATCCGCAAACAACGCAACGGTGGGCGGAGGATTCATCCCGACGCTGGTGCTTGGCATCCCCGGAACACCACCGGATGCGATTGTGCTGGGTGCCTTGCTGATCCAGGGCGTTCGGACCGGACCGGCGATGTTTTCGCAAAGCGGATCCATTGTCTATACGTTCATCTACGGGCTGATCATCGCCACGATCCTGATGCTGCCCGCCGGACTGCTGATCGGTCGCTATGCCTACAAGTCCATCGTCAACATTCCAAAGGCGGTGCTGGTACCAGCGGTGGCTTTCATGACGATCATCGGCACATTTGCGATCCACAACAGTGTTTCGGACGTGATCATCATGCTGTGCCTGGGAGTGTTTGGCTGGGTGGTTGCAAGGTTCGGGTTCATGGCGTCGCCGATTGTTCTGGGGCTGATCCTGGGGCCGATTGCCGAGCAGGGTTTCGTGCAAAGCTGGACGATCGGCGCGGCCACAAACAACCTCTTTGGCATGTTCTTTGGCCGCCCAATCTCGCAAGGCATCCTCGCTTTCACGCTGATCACACTTTTTCTGCCGCTGATCCTTGCACGCAAGCAACGCAAAACCACAATGGGGGCAAGCAAATGATCAATGCGCCGCAAGCCAATTCACAAGGCCAGATGGGGTCGCTGCTGGTCTCTGCCTTCTTTGTCGTGGCAGGGGTGGTGACACTTTACGACACGACCGGATACTCGGATCGCGACAGTCAGGTCTTTCCGCAAACGGTTGCGGTCATCCTGATCATCACGGCGAGCATTTCCTTTATCACACGTTTCCTCAAACCCTCTGACGAAGGCGGGTTTGGCGACGGTATATGGTGGCGGCGCTGCCTCTTGATCGCCACGATGTTTCTGGCTTGCTTTGGGATGCCTTATCTCGGGTTCCTGCCCGCAGGCGCCATTGCATTCGCAGGCGGGTTGATTGCGGCGATGCATGACCGCTGGAGCGTGCGAACCGTCCTGCTCTATTGGGGTGCAGGGGCCGTGGTTATGGTCGCATTTTTCGCGCTGTTCAAATTCGTCCTTCTGGTCCCACTGCCTTAGATTCCCCGTTTCTGAATAAAGGCAAACACTTCCCCTGCGGAACGCAACCGAGCAAAGGCATCTGCCCATGTTTTTCGACAACACCATACACTCGTTTGAAGATGCCCGGCGGATCGCGCAACGCCGTCTTCCTTGGATGGTGTTCGATTACATCGACGGGGCCGCCGGGACAGAATATGCCGAGGCGTTCAATCGAGAGTCCTTGCGCGCACTCTGGCTGCAACCGCGCATCCTGAAGAATGTACAGCATCGCAGCATCAAGACACCCCTCTTTGGCAAGCAAGCCGGTTTGCCGTTCGGGATTGCGCCCATGGGCATGTGCAACCTGTCGTCACCCGACGCGGATCGTCTGCTGGCCGGCCTCGCGGCGCAACACAAGATCCCCGTGGGTGTGTCAACTGTCGCGTCAACATCTCTGGAAACCATGATTGAGCTGTCGCAAGGCCATGCCTGGTTCCAGCTCTATCTCAGCGGGTCCATGGAAGGGTCGAACCGGCTAGTGGCGCGCGCTGCCGCCTCCGGTTACGAGACCCTTGTTCTGACTGTAGACGTGCCCGAGGTGGGGCGTCGCCCCCGCGAATTGCGGCGCGGGTTCAAGATGCCGTTCCGCATCGGCATACCCCAGTTCATCGACTTCGCCTGCCATCCTCAATGGTCGATCCCGCAGGTGCTCAAGGGGAAACCCGAAATGGCCAATTTCGGTGGCGAACACGGTGAATTTGACCGCACCGAAAGCCGGGCAGCGGCCACGTGGGACACGCTGGCGCAGATCCGCGAAGACTGGAAAGGCAACCTTGTCGTCAAGGGCGTTGTCAGTGTCGAGGATGCAAAACGGCTGCAATCCGTCGGGGTCGATGCCATTCAGGTCTCAAGCCACGGAGGGCGGCAGTTGGACGGGGCAAAACCTGCGATCATTGCGCTGCGCGACATCCGTGCGGCGGTGGGCCCTGATATGAACCTGTTCTATGACAGTGGCATCCGCAGCGGCGAAGACATCGTCAAGGCCTATGCCATGGGTGCGGATTTCGTCTTTCTCGGCCGTCCGTTCTCCTTTGCGATTGCGGCCGGTGGCGCGCAGGGGCTTCAAGAAATGACGAACCTGCTTGCAGAAGAGGTCAGCATCACCCTCGCGCAGTTGGGTCTGGACGATATCACTGCTGTCACGTCGGATGCGCTGGCTGAGAACCCGAACACGTAACTGCGGTGCGTTGCCACTGCAATCAAGGCGGGCTTAGACCTCCGGCGCGGCCACCAGTTTTTGCAATTCGCGCTTTACCAATGCAGGCACAAAGATAAAGCTGCCATCCCGCAAATAGCTTTTTGACAGCAAGTCGAACACATCGCGCGACAGGATCACCGGCAGGTAGGCGGTGTCTTTGCGCGAGACGACCTGATGTTCTGTTTCAAGGTCGGAAATGTCGTAACCAACCACAAGATTTTCATCGCGGGTGGGCTTGTAACCCAACAAACTCAGACGCCGGTAGAATTCGGCACTATACTTCGCAGCACCCTGATCGGACGCGCGAAAGAATATCTGGCGACCATCCGCGATCTCGATGATGCGGCGTAGGGTGATGTCGGTGGGATCCGCGACGGTGACACCTTCATATTCGGCCTCGATCGTCCGCAGACTGACGTCATCATTCGGCGACGCCACCTGACCATCGGCAGAAGAGGTTACAAATCGGCTTTCCTGTTCCCTGTCCCCGACAATAACGATTTTCTTCGGCGCCCAGCCGAACTCCTTTTCGTGCTCGCGAATACGCTGCACCGCGAGTTCGACCCGGTGCGGTGCTGAATCGTATTCCTGTGGACCCGGCAAGAACAGATGTTCGTCAACAACTGGAAACAGCATGTATTCACCGGCTTCGTGCGTGTTGAACTGATCCAGAGCACGCACAAACCCTTCGTCGCCATCCGCACTGACGAACCTGCCCCACAACGGGGTATAAAGCGGCCGCGCCGAGGACAGTGTCGGGCCAATGGTCGGAGTATCAGCAACAAGGCTCTTGGCCACCTGATCCCCGTCGCCGACAAAGAGCAAAGAAAAGCCAGGCGGGAAATTGAAACGACCCGTGCCGTCTTCAATCGCCTTCTTCAGTTTGTCCTGTGCGCCTTCGACACGGTCTTTCCAGTTGTTCTTGTTCAACTTCCGCCAGAGTTGCCGAATGCCGGCCACCCCGAAGGCATAGATCAGAATATTGGGCAAATGGTACATAAGATGTTGTTTACCCACTGGCTTTCCAACAAGGCTCCAGACATAGTCCAGTGCCTTTGCAAGCCGTTCGGGCAACAGAAAAAAGGCTGGCAGAACGCCGATCAGGTATTCGCCGACCTCGGGAAAGATGACAAGGACCGAGGCAAAGAACAGCGTCAGCCATCCTGCAATCCTGAGCATGAAACGACCAAAGCTGGATGTTTCAGGAAAGCTGTACGTCAGAAAAGGCTGAACCAGATCGACATCTATCCGTTTCCCGGATCTGACATCCTCTGCGATCCTCATCAATGCAATCTTGGAGAGCGACACGTATTGA
>CAYGQZ010000034.1:14467-18544 GCA_964352055.1 uncultured Rhodobacterales bacterium | reverse complement strand
CCGATCCACCACCAGCGCTTGCTTGAACGCCGCGACAGGCCCGATCTGGTCCCGGATGCGCTTGACGCATTCGGCCACAATCTCCTGGTGCGGCCGGTTCACGCCCTTTGTCAGGCACAGCAAGCCAACAGGTGACTGTCCCTTGAGCGCGTCGCTCACTCCGACCACGGCACATTCCGCAACATCCGGATGCCCGGCCAGAACTTCCTCCATTGCGCCGGTGCTCAGGCGATGCCCTGCCACGTTGATCACGTCATCGGTGCGCGCCATGATGTAAAGATAGCCGTCCTCATCCATCATCCCGGCATCGCCGGTCTCATAAAACCCAGGAAAGGCATTGAGGTAGGATTTGTGGAACCGGTCATGCGCATTCCAAAGCGTGGGCAGCGTTCCGGGCGGAAGGGGCAGTTTGATCGCGATCGCGCCCAGTTGGCCAGGCGCAACCGGATGGCCCGCCTCATCCAGAATTTGAACATCATAGCCCGGCATGGGCACGGTCGGAGAGCCGATTTTCACCGGCAGGGCCTCCAGTCCCGCAGGGTTGCCCGCGATGGTGAAGCCCGTTTCAGTCTGCCACCAGTGATCGTAGACAGGCACACCCAACACCTCTTGCGCCCACTCGATGGTGGCCGGATCAGCACGTTCGCCCGCCAGATACAGGGCGCGCAGACCGCTCAGATCATATTTCTGGCGCTCCAGACCTTTGGGGTCTTCGCGTTTGACGGCTCTGATGGCCGTTGGGGCGGTGAAAAAGCTTTTGACGTCATGCTCTGATATAACCCGCCAGAAGGTGCCGGCATCAGGTGTGCCGACAGGTTTGCCTTCAAACACGATGGTTGTGTTGCCATGCACCAGCGGCGCGTAACAGATATAGGAGTGCCCCACGACCCATCCCACATCAGACGCGGCCCAGAACACTTCGCCCGGTTCCACCTGATAGATGTTTTTCATGGTCCAGTTCAGCGCCACCAGATGACCGCCGGTATGGCGCACAACACCCTTCGGCGCACCTGTGGTGCCTGATGTATAAAGGATGTAGGCGGGATGATTGCCCGCCACCAGCACGCATTCCGCAGGTGTCACGCCCGACTGGCATTCGTACCAGTCCACATCCAGCGCAGTGAGTTCGCACGGGCTTTGATCACGTTGCAGAATGACGCAGAAGTCAGGCGTGTGATCGGCCATTTCGATCGCGCCCTCAAGCAGGGGTTTGTAAGCGACCACGCGACCGGGTTCCAACCCGCAAGAGGCCGCAATAACGGCCTTGGGGGTGCAATCGTCGATCCGGACGGCAAGTTCATGCGCCGCAAACCCGCCAAAAACGACCGAGTGGACCGCACCAATCCGGGCGCAGGCCAGCATGGCAACCAACGCTTCCGGCACCATGGGCATGTAAATGATCACCCGATCGCCGGCGGTCACTCCGCGTGCGGCCAATGCTCCGGCCAAGGATGCCACTTGCTCCTTGAGCTCCGCATAGGTGGTTTTGGATTTCGTGCCGGTGATCGGACTGTCATGGATAATCGCAACCTGATCACCGCGACCGCCTTCCACATGCCGGTCGACCGCGTTCCAGCACGTGTTGACCTTTGCGTCGGCGAACCATTCGTAAAAGCTGTTGCCGTGGTCGAAAAGGGCTTGCCGGGGGGGTTCAACCCAGTCAATCGCTTCGGCTTGCTTGAGCCAGTAAGCCTCCGGATCGGCCTTCCAGCGATCATATTCTGCGCGATATCCCATGCGTTGGTCCCTCCACCACGTTTAGTCAGGCAAAGGGTTACGCCCGGTCAAGGGCCCGGGGCAAGAGGTGTGAGCGCAATCAGTGACGGAATACCGCTATAAGGACAAAAGGCATCCGTTGTGGACTAGAACCCGCTGCGCTGATTCCGGGCATTGTTGATGGCCGCGCGACAATCCAGATCATCTGTCGCAGAGCATGTGACAAAGCGCCCGCCATACCGGATGGACCGTCGTTCAAAGGTTGATCCATCGGAACGGGCGAACTCGCGTGTCACGGCAGCATAGGTTCGGCCTTCATAAACAAATGTGCCTTCTGTTTCACTGACAGTCTGTGAGCAGGCTGCCAGTGACAGTGCAACCAGGAAAATAGCGGCAATTCTCATTCAAACGGCTCCTGCTTTTTCTTCAAAAGTCGACCCGACAGTTACGAACGCCGCGAAGCCGATCGGAAAACTGACAAAATCGAGGATCGCGCCCAACAAACTCCCGGCTCTAGCGGTTGTTTCTAGAACCGCGATCGCGAATCGCTGCAACACAGTCGCGATCATCGGTCGCGGAACATGTAATCCGCCGTGGACCTACCGAAATGCTGCGCCTGGAATAGGTGCTTCCGTTGCGTCTTTGGAATTCACGGGTAACGGCAGGCAAGGTTCTGCCGTTGTAGACAAACGTGCCTTGTGTTTCGCTGATCACTCTTGCTGCACTCGCGGGGACCGGCAACAGCAGCAAAAGAAGTATCAAAAATCTCATGACTTGGGTTCCCCTCTTGGCTCGAAACTGTTGGATTAAATAAGCTGCATGATGCGGAAAAAAAGATGCGGCAGCGCAAATGCGTGAATTGTCCTGCACGCTGCCTGCATCTTCAAGCGATTGTGATCACCCGTAATGCGCAACAGGTGTCCCGGCCACAGCAGACATATTCAGAAGGCCACGCGCCGTGATGGACGGGCTGACGATATGCGCGCGGTTGCCCATGCCCATCAGGATGGGGCCAACTTCGAGGCCGCCGCCTTTCATCTTGAGGATGTTCCGAACGCCGGAGGCCGCATCAGCATGCGCAAACACCAGAACGTTAGCGGGCCCTTGCATCCGGTTGCCGGGAAACAGGCGGTGCCGCAGTTCAGGATCGAGGGCCGTGTCGATGTTCATCTCGCCCTCGTAGCAAAAATCATGGCCCTGCGCGTCCAGAATGCGGATCGCTTCACGCAAGCGCCAGCCAGAGCCATCGCCCTGATTGCCAAATTGCGATTGCGAACAAAACGCGATGTTGGGCTCGATCCCGAAACGGCGGACGTGACGGGCCGCACCGACGGCAATCTCGGCAATCTCGTCGGGCTTTGGATGCAGATGCACCTGCGTGTCGCTGATAAAGAGCGGGCCATCTTCGAGGATCATCATGCTCAGCGCGCCGACCGGGTGATAGGCCTCGCGACCCAGAACCTGGGTGATATAGTTCAGGTGCCACCGAAATTCGCCGAATGTACCGCAAATCAGGCTGTCGGCCTCGTCCCGGTGGACCATCACGGCCCCGATTGCCGTCGTGTTGGTCCGCATGATCGCGCGGGCCAGATCAGGCGTTACGCCGCGACGGCACATCAGGCTGTGGTAGGTTTCCCAATAGTCACGATAGCGGGGATCGTTTTCCGGGTTCACCAGATCAACTGTGTCACCCATCTTGATCGTCAGACCCGCCCGTTGAATCCGGGCCTCGATCACTTCAGGCCGTCCGATCAGGATGGGGCGTTCCGTGGTTTCTTCGACCATCGCCTGTGCGGCGCGCAGCACGCGTTCGTCCTCGCCTTCGGCAAATACGATACGACGTGACCGGGCGCGGGCCGCTTCGAAAACCGGGCGCATCAGCAGCGCAGACTTGAACACCGAGCCGTTCAATTTGCGCTTGTAGGCATCGAAATCTTCGATGGGACGCGTTGCAACACCCGTTTCCATTGCCGCCTTGGCCACTGCGGAACTGACAATGCTCACCAGGCGGGGATCAAAGGGTTTGGGGATCAGATACTCTGGCCCGAAGGTCAGATGTTCGCCCTGGTAGGCGGCTGCAGCCTCGGCGCTTGTCGTCGCCCGCGCCAGGGCAGCAATCCCTTCAATACAGGCAAGTTGCATTTCATCGTTGATGGTTGTTGCCCCGACATCCAGCGCACCCCGGAAGATAAAGGGAAAGCACAAGACATTGTTGACCTGATTGGGGAAATCGCTGCGCCCTGTGGCAATAATTGCATCGGGTGCCACTTCGCGGGCCAGATCGGGCAAAATCTCGGGCGTTGGGTTGGCGAGGGCGAAAATGACCGGGGCCTTGGCCATTTTCCTGACGTTGTCCTGGCT
>CAYGQZ010000034.1:13241-14367 GCA_964352055.1 uncultured Rhodobacterales bacterium | reverse complement strand
TCGTGAAAGACCGGGATGTTCATCCGCTCGCGGCAAATCCGCTCGACGGTAAAGCAATCGGGGGCTTTGATGTCTTCGAGGTTGATGGCGCCGAAAGACGGCTCCAGTGCGCAGACGATATCGGCCAGTTTCTCGGGGTCTGTTTCATCCACTTCGATATCGAAGCAATCGATGGACGCGAATTTCTTGAAGAGGACAGCCTTGCCTTCCATCACCGGTTTGGAGGCCAGCGCACCGATGTTGCCCAGCCCGAGGACAGCCGTTCCGTTGCTGACAACAGCAACAAGATTGCCCCGCGCCGTATAGCGCGCTGCGTTGCTGGGATCGTCCCTGATTTCAAGGCAGGCTTCGGCCACGCCGGGCGAATAGGCCCGCGCCAGATCGCGCCCATTGGCCATCGGCTTGGTCGCGCGGATCTCGAGTTTGCCGGGCTTGGGAAATTCGTGGTAATCCAGTGCGGCCTGGCGAAGGTTCGGTTGGTCGGACATGATGCCTCGCTTTGAAAAATCTGGTTTAGCGTTAATCGAGTATTGCGCGCGGGCCAATGACCCATAGGCGTCTTAGCCGTATTTTGATCCGCGTGCGAGCCTGCAGATGTTGACGTTGCCGGGGGCTCTGCCCCCATGGTGGATTGCATCCCCCATTCCCCCGGAGTTTATTTGGCAAGATGAAGGGGGATTGAGATGGCTGAAGTTCAGGCCGAAATACGGCTGCCAACCGCCGCATTGCAGGATGACATTCCGTTTTATACCAAAGTTTTGGGGATGCGGATGGACGTGATCTATCCTGCCGACAATCCATCCGTCGCCGTATTCTCGGGTCACGGATTGCGGCTTCGTCTGGATGCAGGCGCGACCGAGCCTGCGGGCACGTTGCGCATTCTGACCGATGATCCGGACGGGTTCGCAGATGGTCAGCGTGTCCTGACTGCTCCCAATGGCACGCGTATCGAGATTGTTGACCTGAACCCGCCCATGGTCGTGCCGGACACCGCCCACAGTTTTGTCGTACGCCGGTTGGTTGATCAGGCCCCGTGGATCATTGGCCGGGCAGGAATGCACTACCGTGACCTCATCCCGGATCGCCTCGGTGGATCGATCATTGCCAGTCATATCCGCATCCCGGA
>CAYGQZ010000034.1:0-13141 GCA_964352055.1 uncultured Rhodobacterales bacterium | reverse complement strand
TGTTCAGCTTTGTGCTGGAGGGGACCATGACCCTTGAAGGGGCCGGCCGCGACCCGATATCTTTGTCGCCAGGCGACGCCTTTGTTGTTCCACCGGGCATGGCAACGCGCTATGCAGAAGCCTCATCAGATCTGGAACTGCTGGAAGTGTCTTTGCCCGGAGCGTTTGCCACAACGCCCGCCACGCCTGAGGATGTGAGATGAGTGATTTGAAAACCGCGGCGCTGGCCGTGCGTGAAAATGCCCATGCGCCCTATTCCAACTTCAAGGTGGGCGCTGCCATTCGGGCGGCTTCGGGGAAGGTCTATGTGGGCTGCAACGTCGAGAATGTGGCCTATCCCGAAGGCACATGCGCCGAAGCCGGTGCGATTGCCGCCATGGCGGCCGCGGGCGATTACGAGATTGCCGAGGCCTATGTGGTGGCGGGCAGCCCGATGCCCGTGACCCCATGCGGCGGATGTCGCCAGAAGTTGGCCGAATTCGGTGCAGGCGACGTGGTTGTGACCATGGCCACCACCGGCGGCGTGGAACAGAAAACAACCCTGGCCGCGCTTTTGCCCGGAGCATTCAGCCAAGCCTTCATGGACACCGACACGTGAGTTCTGCACGAGCGATCATTGCCCGGCTGCGCCGACACGAAACGCCCACCGCCGCGGAGTTGCAGTGGTTCGCGCAGCGCCTGGCCGATCACACGGTCACGGATGCACAGGCAGGGGCCTTTGCCATGGCCGTCTGTCTGAACGGGCTGGGAGACGAAGGTCGCGTTGGCCTGACAATGGCCATGCGCGACAGTGGCGGGGTCTTGAACTGGGATCTGCCTGGTCCGGTCCTGGACAAGCATTCAACGGGCGGTGTGGGCGACTGCGTCAGCCTTGTGCTGGCCCCCGCGCTGGCGGCGTGCGGCGCATATGTGCCCATGATCTCGGGCCGTGGGCTGGGTCACACCGGGGGCACATTGGACAAACTTGATGCGATCCCGGGCCTTTCGACGCTGGTCAGCGAAGACCACTTGCGCGGTATTGTGGCCAGGGCGGGCTGTGCCATTGTCGGGGCCTCGTCCGACATTGCCCCGGCAGACAAGCGGCTTTATGCGGTGCGCGACGTGACGGCCACGGTCGAAAGCCTCGATCTGATCACGGCTTCGATCCTGTCGAAAAAGCTGGCGGCCGGGCTGGAGGGTCTGGTGCTTGACGTCAAGGTCGGTTCGGGTGCGTTCATGAAAGACATGGATGCGGCGCGCGATCTGGCAGACGCCCTTGTGCAAACCGCCAATGCCGCCGGATGCAAGACATCCGCCCTGATCAGCGATATGAGCCAGCCGCTTGCCCCGTCCCTGGGCAATGCGCTGGAGGTGGCCCAGGTCATGCGCGTCCTTACCGGTCAGGTGCGCGGCCCTCTTGTGGATTTATCTGCTGCATTGGGTGGCGTATTGCTTGCCGATGCAGGGCTGGCAAAGGACGTGCAGTCCGGTGCAAATGCTATTGCCGCGGCGATCGCTGACGGGCGCGCGGCTGAACGGTTCGGGATCATGGTCGCAGCAATGGGCGGCCCTGTGCAGTTCGTCGAAAACTGGGCGCGGTTTCTGCCCGAAGCCACCGTGATCCGTGAAGTGTGCGCCCGTGAGGCGGCGTATGTGACGGCCATTGATGGCGAAGCGCTTGGGCTGGCGGTTGTGGATCTGGGCGGTGGCCGCGCTGTCGAGACCGATCAGATCAACCCGGCGGTCGGGATCTCGGGCGTGGCGCGGCTGGGCACGCATCTGGCCAAGGGTCAGCCCCTGGCCGTGATCCATGCCGCACGCTCGTCGGATGCAGACAAGGCTGAAGCCGCGCTGCGTCAGTCAATCACGCTGGGACCGGTTGCCGCACATGTGCCTGACCTGATCCTGGAAAGGGTGGGCTGATGACGCGCGCGTTTCTGGTTGTCATGGACTCTGTCGGTATTGGCGGTGCACCTGATGCCGGCGACTATTTCAACGGGGATGTTCCCGATACCGGCGCCAACACGCTGGGTCACATTGCGCAGGCTTGTGCCGCAGGGGACGCAGACGAAGGCCGGTCCGGCCCCCTGCATGTACCGACGCTTGCAGCTTTGGGGGTGTGGGAGGCCGTCGCACTGGCTGCCGGAAAGATGCCAAAACCCGGACCGTATGGTGCGGCCAGCGAAGTGTCGCGGGGCAAGGACACACCCTCTGGTCATTGGGAATTGGCCGGTGTGCCCGTTCCGTGGGACTGGCATTATTTCCCCGATCAGATCCCGGCCTTTCCGACCGATGTTGTTGCGGCAGTCTGCGCGGCCGCGGGGGTCGCAGAGATCCTGGGCAGCTGCCACGCCTCGGGCACCGAGATCATCGCGCAGCATGGGGCCGCCCATATCGAGACGGGCTATCCCATCTGCTACACCTCGGCGGATTCCGTGTTTCAGATTGCAGCCCATGAGGCGCATTTTAGCCTCGACCGTTTGCTCCACCTTTGCGAGGCCGTTGCCCCGATGCTGCACCGCATGCGGGTGGGTCGGGTGATTGCGCGACCCTTCACGGGCTCTGTCGGGGAATTTGTCCGCACCGCCAATCGCAGGGACTATGCCATTGCCCCGCCTGCCCCGATCCTGAGCAACTGGGTGCAGGATGCCGGACGCCGGGTCTATGGCGTCGGCAAGGTCGGCGATATCTTTTCCATGCAGGGTTTTGACGAGATCCGCAAAGGACCGGATGCAAAGCTGATGGAACATCTGGCCGATCTGGTGAACACAGCCGAAGACGGCAGTCTGACATTCGCCAACTTCGTGGAATTTGACAGTCTGTATGGCCATAGGCGCGATGTGGCGGGATATGCCCGGCATCTGGAGTGGTTTGATGCCGCATTGGGTGCGCTGGTGCCCCGCTTGCGGCCCGATGACATTCTGGTTCTGACAGCAGATCACGGCAATGATCCGACCTGGGTCGGCACGGATCACACCCGCGAACGTGTGCCCGTATTGGTGGCGGGTGGACCCGTGGAGAATATCGGCTTGATCGGTTTCACAGACGTTGCCGCCATCGTTGCGCGCCATTTGGGCGTCTCGCCAAAATGAGCGCCTGACGGCGCACGCGATTCGTTTGGCGCGGATGCGCCAAATGAGGGGGCTGTCTGCCCCCTCAAACACCCCCGAGGATATTTCAGGCCGAAAGAAGTTCGGGAGTTGTTTCCATGTGAGTGACGCGGCACAAGGGGTACGCTGTCCAAAGGAGCTTGCCTCATGTCCGAACACCTTACCGTTGTTGATCATCCGTTGGTGCAACACAAGCTGACCATCATGCGTGATCGCGACACGCCCACGGCTGTCTTTCGTCAGCTTTTGCGCGAAATCAGTCAGCTTCTGGCCTATGAGGTCACCCGCGGTCTGGACATGACAACCAAGCGCATTCACACGCCGATGGCCGAGATGGACGCGCCGACGCTTGCGGGCAAGAAACTGGCGCTGATCTCGATCCTGCGGGCAGGGAACGGTCTGCTCGACGGGGTGTTGGAGTTGATCCCCTCTGCCCGTGTCGGATTTGTCGGGCTTTATCGCGACGAAAAAACTCTGCAACCGGTGCAGTATTACTTCAAGGTCCCTGAGACGATGGAGGATCGCGTCGTGATTGCCGTCGATCCGATGCTGGCGACCGGGAATTCGTCTGCTGCGGCGATTGATCTTTTGAAAGGTGCAGGTGCCACGAATATCCGGTTTCTTTGCCTGCTCGCAGCCCCCGAGGGGATCGCGCGGATGAAAGAGGCCCATCCGGATGTTCCAATTGTGACGGCGGCCGTGGACGATAGGCTCAACGAAGTGGGGTATATCGTTCCGGGCCTGGGGGATGCCGGGGATCGCATGTTTGGCACGAAATAGAGGCGGCCGCTTTGATCATTTCGCGCCATTTGGCATTCCTGCTCTTGTAGGGTGTGGCGGCGATTTTGGAGGTCGATCTGTATGTTGCCATCATTCTGGGATCGTGGGCAGCATTGCCACTTAGCGCGCAAGGCACGGGTGAGGTTCGGGTAAAGGCGGAGCATCTGCCCGTGTCGTTTCACGGCGCTTGTGCAACTGCGGCCTTGGGTGGGGCGCGTGGCGCCATATGCCGCGACGCATGTCCACGAGAGCCCGATCAGTTTTCGCAAATGGCCTGAAGCTGCAACCAGTCCGTATCAGACATGATCGGGGATGGGGCAGCACCGCGCATGGGGTCCGCTTCGATCAGCTCAACCGTCAATTCGCCGGAGATGTCGCGGGCGTGGGCATAGGGTGTGCTGCGCACTTCTGCTGCAGCGAAGGCTGGCAGCAACTTCTCTGTCGCCAGGAGCGCCGTCGGGTTCACGAGGCGGGCTTCTGTGAAGGCGTCCAGCGCGGCATCGGGCAACTGGCCGGTTGTCAGCAAGGTCGCAGTTGCCCGCGCGCCTGCATGTTCCAGCAGTTGACGCATCGGGGCCGTCAACGTGGTCCGCACCTGTTCGACCAGGACATAGCCCGCAGCGACGTCAGGCTCTTCGAAATCCTCAACGAGGGCGCGGTTGATGACGACCGTCCCGCCCGGCAAGGCCAGCGCTTCGCGGACGCCGCCGGGCAGGACAACGACACGCGCCACGCCTGTGCGTCCGGCCAGCGCCCGCAGGGCTGGGGCCGCCTCGGCGCTGCGGCAGGGAGGGCCCGAGACCCGTTCGATCCGTTTGAGCAGCGCCGTTCCGATCTCGGCCTCCTTGACGGCGGGCACGACGCGCAAGGCATGATCCACAAGCGCCCCCGGCACCCAGAAGATGGCAAGGGCTGCGACAGCTGATGCCGACAAGGCCGCCCCCAACCAGCGCACACGTCCCGGGTGGGGCCGGGACCGTTCGATGGCTTGTCGCAAAGTGTTGATCGCCTTGATCATTTCGGTCTCGGACGCATCAAGTTCGAGCGTCTCGCCCGGGTCTCCATCGGGGTGGTAGGTGACGCCGGGCCCGTCTGATATTGCCTGTTCAACAGCCGCCAGCGACCAATGTGTCAAAGGCCTGTCGTTGATATCCGTTATGACAAGTGTTGCATCACCGATTGAAACAATCACCTCGCGCCGCTGATCCGACGGACCCGCACGCCAGAGGCCCGTTGCTTCGAGCCGGTCATATTTGCTGAGTGCCACCATTGTACCAACTGCTCGGGTCTTTTGCCGCCCTTTTCAGGCGCAACTTAGCATGTGCCGCTCTGCACGCCAAGCAACGAGACGCCGTTTGGCGCGACCAATGGCGCACCATGGGTGCGCCTTACGGGTCTTTTGCAACGGGTCCGCGATCCTGTTCGCCTGGCATGGGTTTCAGATCGTAACGCGCGGCGATTTGCCAGACATGATCCGGGATCATGTTCTTCATTTTCGCAGGCAATGCGTGCCGCAGATGCAGTATCGTCTCTGCGGCCTTCATCTCGACCCGCGTGCGCGCAAATTCGAGCCCCCGCGGGCCCGTTCGCGGTTGCAGCCAGCTGACGATCGGGCGGACCCAGTCGGGCATTCGCCGCAACGGCAGCCCGCCCGCCGCGCGCGCCGTGTTGGCAATGAAGCCTTTGACCGCCGCATGGCGTTTGCCGCGGCTGCCCACAGCCCGCAATGTGATCCTGTCCCCCAGCCCGTCCAGCATTTCCGCCCCACGTGCATTGCGCACCAGCACCCATTGGTCCCCCTCGCCCGCCATGTATCCCACTGTGATGTCTGCCAGCACATTGGTATAGTCCACGCAGGTCCGGCAGGTCAGGGGAAAGAAGTCAGATGGCAGGTCCGAGATTGGCAGTTGCAGAAACGGGATCAGCCGCTTCCGACCGTCATCAAAGCGCAACTCGACCCGATAATCGGCGCGGAATTCCAGATAGCTGATGCTATCGGGGTCCTCCTCCAGCAACGCCAGAAACGTATGGAAATTCTCGGTGGTCGTGTTGTCCGAACAGGGGGTGCCTATCACATAGAGCCGTTCAAGGCCGAGTTTGGCCTCCAGCTTGCGCAAGGCATAGACCTGACAGGGTATGCCAATAAGCGCCAACCTCGAATAACCCCGCGCCTGCGCTTCTTCGAGTAGTGCCAAGAGGGGGGCGTATCCCATCCGCATTCCCCGCGCACGCTGCATGTCAGCGGCATCGGTGATCAGGGCCGGTTGCGGTTTCCAGCGGTCCTGTTCATCCGGCACCATGGTCAAGACCGCGTCCACCTTGCCTTTGGCAAGCAGATCAGCGCCCAGTCCCGTTGTGATCCCTGTCCACTGTGCACCATCCGCAGGCTGTGTCATCCGGGCGCGATGCATCGCCTGAAACGGGCCAAAAAACAGCTCGTCCCCGTCGCCACGGCTGCGTCCATGCACGGCAGTTTCCATCCGCGGATAGTCCGGTTTGATGAACTGGCAGGCCGTACCGCAAGCAGACGGGTCCGCCATCCGCGACACACCGCAATCGGTGCACAGGCTGCGCGGAACCGGATCGCGCAGTTTCACGTAAACTGCTCCGAAATCAGCCGTTCCTCTAGGCCGTGGCCGGGGTCAAACAGAATGCGATGCACCACACTGGGCTCGGACCGGATCTCGACCGCGGCCACATTCTCGAAGGATCGCGAGTCTGCCTCTGCCATGACGGGGCGTTTGTCGTGCTCCAGTACGTCGAAACGAACATGGGCCGTCTTGGGCAGCAAGGCCCCACGCCAGCGGCGCGGACGAAAGGCGGCGACTGCGGTGAGGGCCAGCACATCCGACCCGATGGGCAGCACCGGGCCATGGGCCGAGTAATTGTAAGCGGTCGATCCTGCGGGCGTGGCCACCAGTGCACCGTCACAGACCAGCTCTTCCATGCGCAACCGCCCGTCGACCGTGATGCGCAGCTTGGCCGCTTGCGGACCTGCGCGCAACAGGGACACTTCGTTGATGGCCAGCGCGTGGTTCTGTTTGCCATCCGCATCCCAGGTGGTCATGGACAGTGGGTTCACGTCGGCCTCTTCAGCGGCTTGCAAGCGGTCGATCAGGTCACTTTCGCGATATTCGTTCATCAGAAACCCGATGGTGCCCCGGTTCATGCCATAGACCGGGGCGGCCAGATCTTCGGTCTCGTGCAGGGTTTGCAGCATGAAACCGTCCCCGCCCAGTGCCACGATGATGTCTGCCTCTTCCGGCGCGGCGTTGCCATATCGTCCGATCAGCGCCGCGCGCGCCGTCTGTGCCACCGCCGCCCGACTTGCCGTGAAGGCGATCCTGAGGCTCATCCAATGTTTCCTATCCATCCGGTTTCCACCTGAAAGAAACATATAACACCATCGCTGACCAGCGTTGCCGCGTCTTGCACGCACAAAGTCGATTTACAGCTTTGAGAACGGCGTTCAGTCCGATACGACACGGCGCAAGATTATCGATTCACCCTCTGAAGGAGAGTTCCTATGAACGCGCCGCACCGCAACGATGGCTTTTTCTCGAAATCCCTGGCCGAGAGCGACCCCGAACTCTTTGGCTCAATTCAGGATGAACTCGGCCGTCAACGCGACGAAATTGAACTGATCGCCTCGGAAAACATCGTGTCGCGCGCCGTGCTCGAAGCGCAGGGCTCGGTGATGACCAACAAATACGCCGAAGGCTATCCGGGCCGCCGCTATTATGGTGGATGCCAGTATGTGGATGTGGCCGAAACCCTTGCGATCGAACGGGCCAAGCAGCTTTTTGACTGCGCATTTGCCAATGTTCAGCCAAATTCAGGTAGCCAGGCCAACCAGGGGGTCTTTCAGGCCTTGCTGAAACCCGGCGATACCATCCTTGGCATGTCGCTGGATGCAGGTGGTCACCTGACCCATGGCGCGGCCCCCAACCAGTCGGGCAAGTGGTTCAATGCCGTACAATACGGCGTACGTCGCGACACGCTGAACATCGATTATGACCAGATGGAAGCGCTCGCGCTTGAGCACAAGCCCGCCATGATCATTGCCGGTGGGTCCGCCATTCCGCGCGTCATCGACTTTGCCCGTATCCGCGAGATTGCGGACAAGGTCGGCGCCTATGTGCTGGCGGACGTTGCCCACTTTGCTGGTCTGATCGCGGCCGGTGTGTATCCAAACCCCCTACCCCACGTGCATGCGGCCACAACCACAACGCACAAGACCCTGCGTGGGCCACGCGGCGGCATGATCCTGACCAATGACGAAGCCTTGGCCAAGAAATTCAACTCCGCCATCTTCCCCGGCATTCAGGGCGGACCGTTGATGCACGTGATCGCAGCCAAGGCGGTGGCCTTTGGCGAGGCGTTGGACCCGTCCTTCAAGACGTACCAGCAGCAAGTGATCAAGAACGCACAGGCGCTGGCAGATCAGCTGCACAAGGGCGGCCTTGATACCGTGACCCACGGTACGGACACCCATGTGATGCTGGTCGATCTGCGCCCCAAAGGCGTCAAAGGCAATGCCACCGAAAAAGCGTTGGGCCGGGCGCACATCACCTGCAACAAGAACGGCGTGCCGTTTGACGATGAAAAACCGACAATCACCTCCGGCATCCGTCTCGGCTCCCCGGCTGGCACCACGCGGGGCTTTGGCGAACCGGAATTCCGCCAGATTGGTGACTGGATCAATCAGGTTGTCGATGGGCTGGCCGCCAATGGCGAAGACGGCAACAGCGCGGTTGAGGCGCGGGTGAAGGCCGAAGTCGCAGAGCTTTGCGGCCGCTTCCCGCTCTATCCTGGGCTGTAAGTCTACGTTCCTTGAAATGAAATGCCCCCGCCGAAAGTGTTTCGGCGGGGGCATTTTTTGTTTGGCGAAAATGTGTATCGCCGCGGGTTCTAGCCGTGCGCTGCCTTACAGTTTCCCGAACGACCAGAAGAAGCTTTCGCCAGAACTGTCGTCCACACCATCATTGTCGGTGCTGACAAAAACCGTGCCATCTTCAAAGATCGCCAATCCTTCGACCTTGTCCACGACAAAGCCACCATAGGCCGCCAGATCAGGGATCAGATCGCGCACTTCTTCCTTTGTGACCACGGGCAATGGGCCGCCCAGCGCAGCAGGCACCATCTGATCTGCGGGGATGCGATAGACTTTCTTGACCTTCGCATCAGCACCGATCTGGTTGTCACGCTCGACCACATAGACATAATCGCCATGGGCCACGATCTCTGACAGGCCGACCCAACCCTTTTCGGGGGCTGCCTTGGGATAATGCACGGCACCCCATTCTTCGGTGTCGATGTTGTAGGAGACAAGCTTGACGTGATGATCCGGATCATCACCCCACTCACGCTGCACCGCCATCCAGAGCGTATCGCCCACGCG
Organism: uncultured Rhodobacterales bacterium; assembly: GCA_964352055.1. Classification (GTDB taxonomy): domain Bacteria; phylum Pseudomonadota; class Alphaproteobacteria; order Rhodobacterales; family Rhodobacteraceae; genus Tateyamaria. Next base: position 3,871 of record CAYGQZ010000034.1, on the reverse strand, counting down.
GGTGATGCCCTCGAAGCCAAAGCGTTTTTCGACAGCCAGAAGTTCTGCGGGCAGGCTGATCTCCTGCTCGATCACGCCGTCTGCGTTCACGTGGTAGAGGGCATGCGGGACCAGACGATCAGTACGCCCTTCGGAGGCAATCCAAAAGCCGCCATTGCCGTCCAGCGCAATGCCTTCCATGTCCATCTTCTGGGCCGGAAAGCCGCCACGCGTCACTTCCAACGCTGACGTGATCCGTGCAGGCGTCTGAGTTGTGTCGATGGTAAAGATCGTCGGCTGATACCCATAAAAGCTGTCATTCACGGCGTAGAGGATGCCGTTATCGCCTGCGGCCATACCAGAAATGGCACCCCAACCGATCAGGCTGTCCGCGCCTGCGGATGTCAGTTGCGGATAGGCGGCGGGCGCGTCCTGATACTCATAGATCATGACGTGACTGCGCACGCCGCCATCTTCGATCAGATCCACTTCATTCGCGGTCACGAACAGATTGCGCGACGGGATGGCGACGGCCCCTTCTGGCCCGATGCCCGAGGGCAACAGTTGCTTCAGCACAGGTGCGGTTGGGTCAGACACATCATAGACACCCACGATCGAGGACCGCTCGGCCAGGATAAAGACGTAAGGCGTGCCTCCGAAGACGGCAAATTCCATGCCCTCGGGTTCCGCGCCTTTGGCGTCAGAGCGTTTGTCAGGATAGTGACCTGCCTCGATGATGGCATGCTCAAAGCTGTTGCCAGCCTCCCAGACGACGGTGCCGTCCTTGTTGAAGATGGTCCAGCCGCGGGATCCGCCGTCCATATCGCCCTCGTTGGCAATGGCGAAATGATCAGTGTCGATCCACTGCACGCCATCGGGCTCGCGCAAGCGGTTCGACTGGCTTTCGGTAAAGCGCAGCGCTCCACGCTCATCCGTCCCGTCGATCTGGTCCAGATCAACCGCACCGGCCGAAAAATGGCTGAGAATGTCGCCCGTTTTGGACATCACAACCATGTGGTTGTTTTCCTGCATGGTTACGACAATTTCGCCGTTTGCGTTCACGTCGACAAACTCGGGCTCGGGATCTTCGGGGGACACTTCGGCCAAGTCGGTCACATTGATCGTGACCATGCTGGCACAATCCAGCGTGCCATCCGCCACATCAAAGGCAACGACAAAACCGCCCGGCATCTGACCCGTGCGCCCGTCGCCTGCATCCTCATCGCGTTCGTTTTCAATCGCAATGGTCAGAAAGCTGCCATCGGGGGCCGTTGCGGTGCTGTCGGGCTGACCGCCCAGGTCGCAGGCCGCAAGCTCGGTCATCGTCTTGATGTCAAAGGCCTTCACCATACCGCTCGGGGCGGTGTAGCTTTCGGAGGTGTTCACCCCGACAAAGGCCGTCTGGCCGATGATCGACACGGCTGTCGGCTCGCCGCCCACTGCGATGTTGCCCAGCGCCACTGGCGCGGATGGATCGGTGATGTCGATGAACCCCACAACACCCAATGGGCTGTCAGAATAGGCCAGCGTCATGCCGTCGCCAGATACGCTGATGATCTCGGCGGACGACTCCTGCGACGCGTCGGCGTTGTTGAGATATGTCGCAAAGCTGCTGATCCGGTTAAAGTTCATGTCTGCGGACGCGGTTGTCGCAAGCAGCGCAAACACGGATGTCATGGTAAGACATTTTAACGGCATGGAATTGGGATCCCTCATAATAAAGATATGAGGGTCGTAGGCCGGGCTTTGTGACAGTGCCGCAAAGGTTTTGTAAAAATATCTTGAAACCCGGCAAACCCCGGGCAGACGAGATCAGAGTTTGCCCGTCCAGACCATCCAGACGATGAACGCCGCCACCACCAGCAGGATGTTGAAGGCAATCGCAGCCGCAATGGACAACAGCCGGGTCTTGCGGGCCTCGGCGCGGTCAATGGACTTGAGGTAGGCAGACAGTTTGGCTTCGGCCACGTCCAGCGCGACCCCATCCACCCGTTTCATAAGCTTTGGATTGCCGCCCATGCCCTGTGCCTCCACGATCAGGCCAGCTTCGTCGCGCAACCGTTTGGGCAGGCGACGGCCAGTCTTGCGCAAGGCCTTGTCCAGCGACTTGGCCTTGACGCCAAAGGCGTCGTTCAATCCACGCTCGACCCGTTCGGCGCGGGCATTTATGGTCTCAGGGGTCTCCATCGCGTGTTCTTATCCCGCCGCGCAGCCGGCCTCAATCCCTCTGGTCCCGATGACGCATTCGGGCTAAAGACACGGTCATGCTGGCGCATTCTGAAATTGGTCCTGAAAGCGGGACACCGCTGTTGATCGTGCACGGCCTTTACGGGTCGGGGCGGAACTGGGGCGTGATTGCAAAGCGCCTGTCGGATACGCGGCGCGTCATCACCGTCGATATGCGCAATCACGGCGAAAGCTTCTGGTCCGAGGATCACACCTATACCGATCTGGCACAGGATCTGGCCGACGTCATTGATCACTTGGGCGGTCCCATGGACTTTGTCGGTCACTCAATGGGCGGCAAGGCTGCGATGGTTCTGGCGCTGACACGGCCCGACACACTGCGTCGGCTTGTGATCGCTGACATCGCGCCGGTCGCGTATACTCACAGCCAGATGCCATACATCGAGGCGATGAAAGCGGTCGATCTGGGCACGGTCGCCCGGCGCTCCGATGCCAATGCCCAGCTTCAGGATCTGGGCGTTGACGCCGCACTGTGCAGTTTCCTGACCCAGTCGCTGGACGTGCCTGCGAAAAAGTGGCGGCTGAACCTGGACGCGCTGGCCGGCAACATGCCTGCCATCATGGGATTTCCTCAGATCGACACCGTGCATGACGGATCGACCCTGTTCCTGTCCGGGGCGACATCGGATTACGTCCTGCCAGAGCACCGCGCGACCATCCGAACGCTCTTTCCCGGTGCGCGGTTCGCCAAGATCCCGCAAGCAGGGCACTGGCTGCATGCAGAGAACCCGCGCGCGTTCGAGGCCACGGTGCGCGCCTATCTCGACGCGCCAACGGCCTGACAGCGGGCCGACACGGCCGGAGAATCGCTGCGCGGGGCAGGCCGCCCGGCCTTTAACCGAAACACCCCGAACACAGCGCATGCGTTGGCTGCGCCAGACCCGCAAATCCAAAAGCACAGCACAGGCCCCGACAAAACGGCAGTTTTCGCGCACAGCCGCGACCGGCCCCTCTTGCGCCTGCGGACGCCATCCCTATAACGCAGGACAATTTGCACATCCGGGGGGCCAACGATGCCAAAGCGTACCGACATAAAGTCGATCATGATTATCGGCGCGGGTCCCATTGTCATCGGACAAGCCTGCGAGTTCGACTATTCCGGTGCGCAGGCCTGCAAGGCGCTGCGCGAAGAAGGCTACCGGGTCATTCTGGTCAATTCCAACCCGGCCACGATCATGACCGACCCCAGCCTTGCCGACGCGACCTATATCGAACCTATCACCCCCGAGACTGTCGCCAAGATCATCGCCAAGGAACGGCCCGATGCGCTGCTGCCCACCATGGGTGGGCAGACCGGGCTGAACACCTCGCTCAAGCTCGAAGAGATGGGAGTGCTTGCGAAATACAATGTCGAGATGATCGGCGCCAAGCGGGAAGCCATCGAAATGGCCGAGGATCGCAAACTCTTTCGCGAGGCGATGGACCGTCTGGGCATCGAGAACCCTCGCGCCACGATTGTCACCGCGCCCCTTGATGCAAAGGGCAACAAGGACCTCACTGCCGGCGTTGCCATCGCGCTCGAAACGCTCGAAGACATCGGACTGCCCGCCATCATTCGCCCTGCCTATACTCTCGGCGGCACCGGCGGCGGCGTGGCTTACAACCGCGACGACTACGTGGCGATCTGCCGCTCGGGCATGGATGC
>CAYGQZ010000033.1:18621-24399 GCA_964352055.1 uncultured Rhodobacterales bacterium | reverse complement strand
CCGGGCGCGGTCGCCATTGCCGCCAATTCGGTTGCAGCCTTTGTTCTGGCACCAGAGGAGGCGACCGGATGAGTGCGGATCACGACCTGCGCGCGCTTGCCGACCTAAATGGTATCCTGCCCAGCTTTCATGATCTGCAGGGCAATGAACGTCACATGACGCCAGACACTCAAAAGGCCCTTTTGGCGGGCAATGGCATTTCCGCAACAACCGAAGCGGAAATCCGGGAGGCGTTGGGCGCGCTGCGCCACAGTATCGACGACCGCTGGTTTCCAGAAGAGATCATCGTGGAAAGCGGTGTCGAGGCGCCACAGAATTTCGGCCTGGGCGCGGAATGGCATTTGCGGCTGGACGGGACCGACCAGATTGTTGCGCAAGGGGAGCCGCGCGATCACATCACGCTGCCGCCACTGCCATCGGGCATTTACGAGATGACTGCCGAAGCCTCGGGCCGGGTCGAGACCCTGACCGTGATCGCGGCTCCCAAGCGTCTGCCCCTGATCCAATCGGTGACCGAGGCGGATCGGCTGTGGGGTCTGAACTTTGCGCTTTATGGGGTGCGATCTGGGCGGAATTCCGGGCTGGGTGATTTCGAGGATCTGGCGCAGATGGCCTGTGTGGCGGGCGCAGCGGGGGCTGCCTTTGTCGGGATCAACCCGATCCACAACATGGGCCACAGCAACGACACGGCAATCAGCCCCTATTCCCCCTCGCACCGGGGGTTTTTGAACACCACTTACATTGCGCTGGATGCGATACCCGGGCTGGAGGGGTCGTTCCGGTCGGATTGTTTTGCGCCGATCCGAGCTGCGGATACGGTTCAATACGGAGCCCACAAAAAGGCCCATAATGCAGCCCTTGAGACCGCCTATGCAGCCTTTGCGGCCCGGGCGGACGCGGATGCGCGCCAGAATTTTGCCGGTTTCGTTGCAGCCGGCGGATCCGCGCTTGAGGATTTTGCGCGTTTTGAGGCCTTGAGTGAAATTCACGGCTGTGACTGGCGCGATTGGCCTGCGCAGACAGCACCAGCACCATCCGAGCGCATCGCGTTTTATCTGTGGTTGCAATGGGTTGCGCAGTCCCAATTGGCCTCTGCCCAGGCGCGGGCACTGGATGCGGGCATGGCACTGGGGCTCTATCTGGATCTGGCCGTCGGACCACGGCGCGACGGGGCAGAGGCGCAGTGCGAGCACACCGCGATAGCACAAGGCGTGTCGCTGGGCGCACCGCCTGACCACCTGAGCCCGGGCGGGCAAAACTGGGATCTGTCGGCCTTTGCGCCCCGTAAGCTCAAGGCGCAGCACTATGCACCGTTGCGCCGGATCCTTGCCAGTACGATGCAGCACGCGGGCGTTATCCGCATCGATCATGTTCTTGGGCTGAACCGCAGTTTCTGGCTGCCGGATGATGGCAGTCCGGGGGGCTATATTCGCCAGTCCTTTGACGCCCTGCTGGCGGTCATCAAGATCGAAGCAGAGCGAAACAACTGCGTGGTGATCGGCGAAGATCTCGGTCTGGTGCCGGACGGGTTTCGCGAGACCATGCGTGACAGCGGCTTTTATGGCTATTCCGTGCTGCAATACGAAAAAGACCACAGCGGCGGGTTTCCGGCACCTGAGGACAGCCAGTCTCAGGTCCTGTCCTGCTTTGCGACCCACGACACCCCCACGGTCAAAGGGTTCAAGACGGGGCGGGACATTGACTGGTGGCATGATCTGGGATGGGTTGAAGCCGATGCGGTGGATCACTTGCGCGCATCGCGGCGCGCGGATGTGGAAAAACTGCAGGGCGAGGGTGATTTCGTGACTGCCATTCACGGCAGGCTGGCGCGGTCAAACGCCGGACTGGTCGCGGTTCAGCTGGATGATGTGCTGTCGACCGTCGAGGCGCAAAACCTGCCCGGCACCATTGACGAACATCCAAACTGGCGCAGAAAATATACCGCGTCCGTCGAAGAATTGAACGATAAGAACCGCTTGGGGGGCGTTGCGGCCCTGATGACCCAAGCCGGACGGGCCAGCCCCCGGAAAGGACATTCCAATGAAAATTGAGACGATTGAAACCTCCCCGATTGAAGGGCAGATGCCCGGCACCTCCGGTTTGCGGAAAAAAACCCGCGTGTTCATGGAGCCGCATTACCTTGAAAATTTCATTCAGGCGACGTTTGACGCGATCGGCGGCGGGGTTGGCAAGACCTTTGTTGTGGGCGGCGATGGCCGGTATTTCAACAAGGCAGCCATTCAGACCATCCTGAAGATGGCCGCAGGCAACGCCGCATCCCAGGTGATTGTTGGGCAGGACGGTATCCTGTCGACACCAGCCGCGTCGCACCTGATCCGACTTAACAAGACCGACGGTGGCTTCATCCTGTCGGCCAGCCACAATCCCGGCGGGATCGACGAGGATTTTGGCGTCAAGTTCAATGCCGAAAACGGCGGGCCCGCCCCCGAGGGCCTCACCGCAAAGATGTTTGAAGCCACCAAGACCATGTCGGCCTACAAAACCGTCGATACGCCCGATATTGATCTGAGTGTGATCGGCGAGGTTAAGCTGGGCGACATGTCGGTGCGTGTTGTTGATCCGGTCGAGAGCTATCAGGCTTTGATGGAGACGCTGTTTGATTTCGACGCGATCCGGGCACTTTTTGCGGGCGGCATGACGATGTATTTTGACGCAATGCACGCTGTGACCGGGCCCTATGCCAAGGCCATTCTGGAAGGGGCCCTTGGCGCGCCTGCAGGAACCGTTGCCAATGGCGTGCCGCTCGAAGACTTTGGCAAGGGCCACCCGGATCCGAACCCGATCTGGGCCAAGCCTTTGATGGATTTGATGATGTCGGACAAGGCCCCGGATCTGGGTGCTGCCTCTGACGGCGATGGCGACCGCAACATGATCGTGGGGCGGGGGGCCTATGTGACCCCATCCGACAGCCTTGCCGTTCTGGCCGCAAATGCACATCTGGCGCCGGCCTACAGCGGCGGGTTGGCCGGAATTGCGCGGTCCATGCCGACCAGTGCCGCCAGCGACCGGGTCGGGGCCAAGCTGGGCATCGGCAGTTACGAGACTCCCACAGGCTGGAAGTTCTTTGGCAACCTCCTGGATGCGGGCAAGGTCACCATCTGCGGCGAGGAAAGTGCGGGCACCGGATCGGATCATGTGCGCGAAAAAGACGGTCTTTGGGCGGTTTTACTGTGGCTGAACATTCTGGCGGTGCGCAAGCAATCGGTTTCGGACATCGTGAAAGAGCACTGGCAGACCTTCGGGCGCGATTATTATTCGCGCTATGATTACGAAGCGGTCGCGACCGATCAGGCCAACCGGTTGATGAGCGAATTGCGGGCCAAGCTGGACGATTTGCCCGGGCAGAGCTTTGGCGGTTTGACCGTCGCGGCGGCGGATGAATTCTCCTACCACGATCCGGTGGATGGATCGGTGAGCAAGAACCAGGGCGTGCGGATCTCTTTTGCCGGTGGCGCGCGCGCAGTGTTCCGGCTGTCGGGAACGGGGACGCAAGGGGCGACATTGCGGCTTTACCTCGAGCAGTATTCGGGGCTGGACGGGCCGCTGGATCAGGACACCCAAGTCGCGCTGCAGAACGTGCGGGCGGCCGCGCAGGAGATCTGTAACATGGCCGATTTGATCGGGCGGACCAAACCGGATGTGATCACCTGAGATCGCGTTCCTGCCCAAAGCTTTGACCTCTGAACGGGATCCGTGCGTCCGCGGCCGGGCGCACATATTTTTAGCTAAAAATATGTGACCGCGAGGCTCAGATGTTGGGTTCGGGTGTGGGCGATTGCGCGGCAAGCCTGTCAGGTCTAATGCTGTTTCAACGCTGTCAAATGCTTCGGATTGCGGGTCAAGTGTCGTAATATTGACGTCAGGTGCTGATAGCGCGCCGCTCTGATGACTTTTGCGGTACACCTTATTTTGTGTGCCTGAGTGCCTCGCGAGACCCAGTGCAGGGGCGCGACCCTTGGCAGATGATCTGTTGACGTTCCTGCATCAGAGCTATCTGAGTAACTGAAATATGGAGCTTTTCGATGCGCCCGGTCCTCTATCTCTCCTGCCTTCTTTTTGCCGCACTTGCTCTGTCTGCACCTTCCGTACTGGCGCAAGGTCAGGCTGCGGCGGTGGGCGTGCAGGCTGTTGAAACCAGGCAACTGGCCGAAACCGTACCCGTTTTTGCCGAAGTGACCACAGCCCGCGATGGTGCTGTGGCCAGTCGTGTTGCCGGTAATGTTGACACGGTGCACGTTCTGGCGGGCACGCGCGTTGCCAAGGGAGACCGCTTGGTCGAATTGAACCGCGATCTGCTCGCGATCCTTGTGGCGCAGTCCGAAGCTCAGATGGCCGAGGCCGAGGCGGGAATTGCCACGGCACGGGTCCGTGTGGACCGCACCCAGACGGTCCTTGACCGGATCGTTGCGTTGCGCGATTCCAATGCGTTCAGCGAAGGCCGATTTGACGATGCGCAATCGGACCTGTTGGAAGCCCAGTCGCAACTGGCCGAAGCCATCGCGCGCGAAAAAAGCAGTGAGGCCCGCTTGTCCGAAGCGCGGTATCAACTGGAGCGGAGCATGATCATAGCGCCGTTTTCCGGTGTGGTCATCGAAGTCAATACCATCCCCGGCGCGTTCATTCAGGCCGGAACGCCGGTTGTGCGTCTGCTCGATACCGACGCGTTCGAGGTCACCGCAGGGGTACCAGCGCGGTACGTGACCTTTCTGGAGCCCGGTCAGATCATGCAGGCCAGCACCGAAACCGGTGACGAACTGACGCTGGAACTGCGCGCGATCCTGCCGCTGGAAGATACATCGACCCGCACCCGCGCCGTGCGCTTTGCCGCGCCCGAGCTTGGTAATCTGACCAACGTGGCGGTTGGCCAGTCGCTGACTGTTCTGATCCCGATCGGTGATGCGCGCGAGGTCTTGTCGGTGCCCAAGGATGCGCTGGTTCAGGCGCGTGGCGGCTGGACGGTGTTTGTAGCCGCCGACGGCAAGGCAGAGCCGCGTCCCGTCACGCTTGGGGTGGCATTGGGGGATCGGTACGAAGTGCTGAGCGGATTGCAGGCGGGCGAACAGGTGGTTGTGCGTGGCAATGAACGCCTGCGGCCCGGTCAGGAGATCGCCCCCAGCCCCGTGGAAACAAACTGATGGATGTGATCCGCTACGCCATTGATCGCCCCGTCGCTGTTGTTGCAGCGGTGATGATGGCTGTGCTCTTTGGGCTGATCGCCTTGTCGCGCATTCCGATCCAGTTGGCCCCGGATGTCCGCAAGCCGATTGTGGTCATCGAAACCAGCTGGCCGGGCGCGGCCCCCTCGGAGGTTGAGCGCGAGATCGTGAACCCGCAGGAAGAGGCCCTGCGCGGTCTTGAAGGGCTTGAAATCATGACGTCCCGGTCGCGAACCGGAGAGGCCGAGGTGACCCTCGAATTTGGTGTTGGCACCAACATGAGCCAGTCGCTCTTGCTGGTCTCCAACCGGCTTGATCGGGTCAGCAGCTATCCTGACGAGGCTAATGAGCCTTCCTTGAACACATCCGGGTCGGATGACAGCCCGATTGCCTGGGTTTTGCTGACCGCGCAGGAGGGAAACAGCCGCGCGATGCCGACCTATGGAGATTTTGTCGAGGACGTGATCAAGGACCGGGTCGAGCGGATCGAGGGCGTGTCTGCAGTGAATGTCTTTGGCGGGGTAACCCGCGAATTGCAGGTGGTCGTCGATCCGCGCCGCCTGTCGCGCTATGGCCTGACCGTGCCCGAGGTGGTGCGGAC
>CAYGQZ010000033.1:16206-18521 GCA_964352055.1 uncultured Rhodobacterales bacterium | reverse complement strand
GAACCCGGGCTCGCCTTCAATGTGGTCCGCGAGTCCGGAGCCAATGTTATCAAAGTCATGGAAGAGCTGCGCGCGGTTCTGGATGAACTGAGTTCTGGCCCCATTGCCGCGGCCGGGTTGAATTTGCAGCAGGTCTATGACGAAACCGTCTACATTGATGGGGCCATCGATCTGGTGACCCAGAACATCTGGATCGGGGGTGCCTTGGCGGCCTTTGTCCTGATACTGTTTCTGCGCAGTTTGCGGGCGACGCTGGTGGTGTCGCTGGCGATCCCAGTATCCATTGTGGCTACTTTCGTGGTGATGGCGGCGACCGGGCGCACGCTCAACGTGATTTCGCTGGCCGGGATCGCCTTTGCGGTGGGCATGATTGTCGATGCGGCGATTGTCGTGCTCGAAAACATCTTCCGCTTGCGCGAGCAGGGATTGAATCGGCGCGAGGCGGCTTATCAAGGCGCGACGCAGGTCTGGGGGGCCATTCTGGTCTCGGCCCTGACGACGGTGCTGGTCTTTGTGCCCATCCTCATCATGCAGCTTGAGGCGGGCCAGTTGTTTCGTGACATCGCGGTGGCAATCTCGGTTTCGGTGCTGTTGTCGCTGGTTGTTGCGGTGACGGTGATCCCGGCGCTGGCGAGCCGTATTCTGAAGTCCGGTGATCAGAAACCTGTGCGCATTTGGGGGCTCGATCACCTCGCCGCCGGATTCCGGGCCATGGTTATGGCCTATGTGCGATTGACGGTGCGCGTCCGGTCCGTGGGTGTGATCATGGTTTTGTTGATTGCAGGCGGGGCGGGCATTGCGAGCTATGCGTTTCTGCCGCGGTTGGAATATTTGCCGGAGGGCAATCGCAATCTTGTCTTTGGCCTGATTATCCCGCCGCCGGGCTACAATCTGGACACGACGCAAACCATTGCCCAGCGCATCGAAGCAGTGGCGGAACCCTTGTGGGAAGCCGCCCCGGACACCCAGACAGAGGATGGCACGCCGACCATTGCCAACTTCTTTTTTGTGGCCACGCCGGGCAATTCCTTTGTGGGCGCAGGTGCGGTCGATGGCCAGCGCGCGGCCGAGTTGATCCCGGTGCTGAGCCGCCCGATCTTTGCCGAGCCGGGCACGTTCGGGTTCATGACCCAACCGTCGCTTTTTGGGCGCGGCGTGGGCGGCGGGCGCACGATCGAGCTGAACGTTTCGGGTCAGGATCTGAACGACATTCTGGCTGTGGCGGGCCGTGCAGCGGGCATTGTGTCTGGTCTTTTGCCGCGCTCCGAGGGGCACCAGTTCCGCCCGATCCCGGGGTTGGAACTTGGCGCGCCCGAGGTGCGGCTGATCCCGGATCGTCTGCGTCTGGCGGATGCGGGGCTGGACAGTTCCGGACTGGCTGCGACGGTTGATGCGTTCAACGACGGGCTGCGGATTGCTGAGGTTACCGTGGGTGCTGAACGAGTTGATCTGGTCCTCAAGGGTGATCCATCGGTCAGCGATGCGGTGCGCACGCAGGATGTCGGGAGTTATCCCGTGGTGACGCCCGGCGGTCAGATTGTCCCGGTTTCAGCGCTGGCCGATGTGGTGCTGACCGCTGGACCTACCGAGGTCCGGCATCGCGACAGGCTGCGCACTGTCACGCTGGAAGTGCGCCCGTCCGATGCGCTGGCCCTTGAAGAAGCCGTTTTGCTGCTGGAACGTGAAGTGGTCGCGGTGTTGAAAGAGCAGGGCATTCCCGAGGATATTCGCCTGAGCGTGTCCGGCACCGCCGACCAGCTGAGCCAGACCTGGGGGGCGATCCAGATCAATCTGGCCGTCGCAATCATCATCGTGTTCCTGGTGATGGCGATCCTGTTCGAAAGCTTTGTGCTGCCGCTTGTGATCCTGATCTCGGTGCCTGTGGCCGCGGCGGGTGGAGTGGGCGGTCTGGCGCTGCTCAACACCTTCCAGACACAACCACTGGATATGCTGACGTTGCTTGGCTTTGTCATTCTGATCGGGATCGTGGTCAACAATGCGATCCTGATTGTGCATCAGACGCTCTATCATTTGCGCACCGACGGGATGGAGCCCATTGCGGCCATCGAGGAAGCGACGCGCAACCGCATTCGCCCCATCTTCATGTCCACGCTGACCAGTGTGATGGGGATGCTGCCGTTGATCGTCTTTCCGGGCGAGGGATCGGAGCTCTACCGGGGCCTCGGCGCGGTTGTGGTGGGCGGGCTGTCGATGTCCGCCTTCCTGACCTTGCTGACCGTGCCGCCGTTGCTGCGCCTGTGCGTGCGCAAACCCGAACCTCTGGTCCTGTCCCAGCAGGTGCAGGAGGTGTGAGG
>CAYGQZ010000033.1:13817-16106 GCA_964352055.1 uncultured Rhodobacterales bacterium | reverse complement strand
ATCATGTCCATACCTGCGGCGGCCGCGGCAATCGCTTCTTCGGCGCGGGCGACCTGAACATAGGCGAGGGTGCGTTTGCCCTTGGCGTCCAGCAGGTCCTTGACGGTCAAACCTCCCATCAAGCGGCTCCGCTCATCCGTTTGCGCCGTTCCTTGATCTTTTCATTCGACGCCACGGTTCCGTCATGGAACGATCCGAAAAACTTGTCCCACGGCAGTTCGAGAGAGCCGTAATTGCATTCGAAATAACGGTGATGCATCTGGTGGTGAAAGGTGCCCAGCTTGAGCCGGTTTTCGTCCTTGACCACCAACCCTTCAAAACCCGTATGGGTCGTGGCCGCCGTCAGCGCATAGTATTGCAGGTGAAACAGGATGTGGATCGGGTGCGCGGCCACCACAAAATGAATCAGGACCGAGCCCAGAAAGATCAGATGCTCCACCGGGTGCATCGACATGCCGGACCATGGGCCCACATTGATATTGCGATGATGCAGCGCATGCACGTGCTTGTAAAAGAACGGGATGTGCAGAAAGCGGTGGATCCAGTAGAAATAAAAGCTTTCCCACACCGGGATCAGCAGGAAAAGCGCGACGAACCACACCGGATGTGCCGCCCATGTGAGCATCGGGGCATAGCCATTGGCCAGCGCCCAGAACATCAGAACTTCGTAGCCTGTCCAGATCGTCACGCCGCTGGCTAGCGTCCAGAACATGTTGTCGCGGATCTGGCCGCCCAGCGTGAACTGCTTGCCGTTCTTCATCAACGGGCGCGGGTCGTATTTCAGTTCCTGCCCCTGTTTGGTGAAGGTGTAGAAGTAGAGGTGCAGCCCGCCGGCCACGAGCGTCATCAGGATCAGGTTGCGCACGAACATCTCTGCAATCCAGCCAAACGCGAGCGTTTTGGACACCTCCAGCGGCGGCTGGAACCAATAGAACGAGATCAGGGCGATGCCCACGATGATCAGCCGTTCGGTGATGAAGAACCATGAGTTCCAGAGCCACGCGAACATTTTTGCGGGTCGGAGCGGCCAAGTGAAGAAGGGCGAGACTTGCAGCGGCACGTCTGGCGTGTGGTGCCAGCCTTTCAGTGGGGCGTCAGACATCCGGGGGTCCTCGATTGGAATGGGTCCGCATCATATTGCCAGAAGTCGCAACATATGAAAAACAGTATTAACAGAGAAGCAAAGCCGGATTTACAGAGGTAGTGATGGATATTTCCCTCAAGGCGATGACCTATTTCACGACGGCCTTGCGGCACGGCAACATCGCCAAGGCAGCAGCCGAGTTGAACATCGCGGCCTCTGCTGTGTCGGCGGCCATTGATCAGGTGGAAGCCGCCTTTGATCTGACGCTGGTCACACGGGCGCGGGCGCGCGGGATACAACCGACGGCCAGTGGCCTTGCGGTGGCACGGAAATGCATGCGGCTGCTGGAAGACTACCAATCCATTCTGACGGAAGGCGCTGAGCTGAAACAATCGCTGAGCGGGACGTTGCGGATCGGGTACTATGCCCCGATTGCCCCGGCCTTTCTGCCGCAGATCCTCGCCTCGTCTCTTCCCAAGACCGCGGATATGACCCTGCATCTGGAGGAATGCGACAACAACACGGCACAAGACGGGCTGTTGGCCGGAACCTATGACGTGATCCTGTTTGTGAGCGAGGACGTGCGGCCATCAATTGACTATGACGTTCTAGTCTCCGCGCCACCCTATTGCCTACTGCCCGGGGCGCATCGCCTTGCCGCGCAGCCGTCGGTGACGATGGCCGACATTGCGCAGGAACCTTTGGTGATCCTGAACAGGCCTGTCGCGGCGGCCTATTACCGGAGCCTGTTTGAAGCATCGGGCCGCGAAGCCAGAATTGCAGCCTATGCGACTTCGACGGAAATGGTGCGCAGCCTTGTCAGCCTCGGCCACGGATGCGCCATCCTGAACATGAGGCCGCTGACACGTACCGCCTACAGCGGTCAAGGGGTTGTCGAGGTGCCCATATCGGACGCTTTGCCGCCTCTGACGCTGGCCATCGGGTATGACAAGACCCGGCCCAGGCGGCTTGTGCAAACCTTTGTCAATGCCTGCTTTGGACACTTTGCCAGGATTGGGCCGGAACAGTGCGTCGTGATGCCCCCGGGCGGAAAAAATCCGCCAATTTCATGATGGATTGCACATTTTTTTTGCGATGGATGTGGGATGTTTGCGCGAAACATGAATAAGTGCCACCATGAGTGCTGAAGCCCCGATCCCCCTTGATTCGCTGATCGTCTGTACGCATTGCGACGCCGTGTTTAC
>CAYGQZ010000033.1:10809-13717 GCA_964352055.1 uncultured Rhodobacterales bacterium | reverse complement strand
CCCCGATCCCCCTTGATTCGCTGATCGTCTGTACGCATTGCGACGCCGTGTTTACCTTGCAGCGGCCGCAGTCCGGAGAGCGGGCAATATGTGCGCGCTGTGGCTCTGTGCTGATCACGCCGCGTCGCAAGGCGGGATTGCAGATCATCGCCGTGTCGCTGGCCATCACGATCCTGATCGTTGCGGCAACTGTCTTTCCGTTTTTGTCGATCTCGGTGGCGGGGACGACCAATTCGGTGTCAATCCTCGCGGCTGCGCTGGCCTTCAGCGACGGCCCGCTGATTGCCTTGTCGCTGACGACCGCTGCGTTGATCATTTTTGTGCCTCTGGCGCGTGTGTTGCTGACGATGTATGTGCTGGTGCCGGTCGTCCTGGACCGGCCGCCCGCGCGCCATGCCACGCAGGCCTTTCGTCTGGCGGAAAAGCTCAGGCCGTGGTCCATGGCAGAGATTTTCGCATTGGGATGTGCGGTGGCCCTGATCAAGATCAGCGATCTGGCGGACGTAGGGTTTGGCCCGGCGTTCTGGATGTTCGCAGCGCTGGTTGTTCTTATTGTATTGCAGGACAGTGTCCTGTGCAGGTGGTCGGTATGGAAGTCGCTGGACAAGAAAAACCCATATTAAGCGCACGCGACCTTGGGGTTGTGGCCTGCACCCGCTGCACGCAGGTGTGGCCTGTCGGCACGCAGGTCTGCGACCGCTGCGGCAGCGCCATCGTGGTGCGCGATGAAAAAAGCCTGCAACGGGTCTGGGCGCTCTGGCTGGTGGGGCTGATGTGTTATGTGCCCGCCAACATGTATCCGATGCTGCAAACCCGCACGTTGCTGACTGTTCAGCAAGACACCATCGTGGGCGGAGCGGTGGAATTGATCCATCACGGGGCCGTCGGCATTGCCATCATCATTTTGTTTGCCAGCGTGGTCATACCGCTGGCCAAATTCATGGCCATCGCCTTTCTGGCCATTTCAGTGTCGCGGCCCTCAACGGTGTCCAGTCACCATCGGCAACTGCTGTATGAAGTGGTCGAGTATATCGGCCGCTGGTCGATGATCGATATTTTTGTGGTTGCCATCATGTCGTCACTGGTTCAGTTAAACACACTGGCGGCGGTCAATCCGGGCCGCGCAAGCCTGTTTTTTGCGCTGTCGGTGATTTTTACAATGCTGTCGGCGCAGGCGTTTGACAGTCGCATGATCTGGGATGCACAAACCCGGCGGGAAAGTACGAAGGAGCATGAGTGACTCACCAAGCCCGGTCACAATAGAACCGGCGCGCAAATCCTGGACCAGCAAGCTGTCCATCGTCTGGATCATTCCGATTCTGGCGCTGGCCGTCGCCCTTTATGTCGCATGGCGCAGCTATGATGATCGCGGCCCCCTGATCGAGATCGCGTTCGAAAACGGGGCAGGCATCGCCGCGCGGGAAACCGAGGTGCGGTTTCGTGATGTGGCCGTTGGCGTCGTGGAAAAAGTCCGGTTTTCACCCGGCCTGACCGGTGTGGTGGCTCAGGTGAGGCTGGACAAGGACATAGCGCCCTATGTCGACATAGGCGCAAGTTTCTGGATTGTGCGCCCGGAATTGAGTGCGCGCGGGGTCACCGGCCTCGATACCGTTCTGACAGGTGTCTACATCGAAGGGGCCTGGGATGGCGACATCGGCCCGGAAGCCAGCAGCTTTACAGGATTGGCCGAAGCGCCCTTGTTCCGCTTTGGCCAGGAAGGCGTGCAGATTGCCTTGCGCACCACTGCAGGTGGCAGCCTGACGGAAAACAGCCCGATCACGTTCCGGGGCATTGAAGTGGGTCGGGTCGGCAAGGCGCAGATTGCACCCGGCGGCAGCTTTGTCATTGCCGAAGCGATCATCTACGCACCGCACGATCGCCTGATCTCGCCGTCGACACGGTTCTGGGACACATCGGGTTTTACGTTTTCCGTGGGGCCAAGCGGCGCGCAAATCGATTTTTCCTCCTTCGCGACCCTCGTGAGCGGGGGCCTGACATTTGATACTTTTGTGTCCAGTGCCAGCCGTGTCACGGACGGCACGATGTTCGAGGTTTTCGAGAACGAAGCCTCGGCCCGGAACAGCCTGTTTGCCGCGGATGAAACTGATCCGCTCACAATGCGGGTTGTCTTTGACGAAAACATCTCCGGCCTCGCCGTCGGCGCGCCCGTCGAGTTGAGCGGTTTGCAGATTGGCCGGGTCGAAAGCGTGTCGGGCGTGATCAACGAGGAAATGTTCGGAGACGAGCGCGTGCGCCTCAATGCACAGCTGGTTGTCCAGCCCGCGCGGCTGGGCCTGCCGGAGGCGACAACGCCACAAGCGGCGCAAGCCTATCTGACAGAACGGATCGAGGCCGGATTGCGCGCGCGTCTGGCGTCTGCCAGCCTGCTGGCGGGGGGCCTCAAGATCGAGCTTGTTCAGGTCGAAGACGCTGTGCCTGTCGTTCTTGAGACAGGCGTCGGTGACATCCCGATCATTCCGACAACGGAAAGCGATATCTCGGACGTGACCGCAACGGTCGAAAGCGTTGTGGGCCGTATCGTCGATTTGCCGATCGAGGGCGTGTTGAACAGTGCCATTCAGTTCCTCGACAGCGCCCGCGCGCTCTTGAGCAGCGATGATGTGCGCGAAACACCCGAGGCGGTGCGCGCGCTGCTGGGCGATATGCGCAGCATCGTGGCCTCTGACGAGGTGCAGGGGATCCCGGCAACGCTGAACGCGGCTTTGCAGCGGTTCGAGAGCCTTCTGGCCCAGCTTGAAGAAGAAAGGTTGGCCGAACGCTTGCTGAGCGCGGTGGATGCTGCGGCCGCGGCGGCCAATGGTGTGTCCGTCTCTGTCGAAGGGGTGCCGGACCTGCTGGCCCAGTTCCAGGCGGTCGCCGCGAAAGCCGAAACGCTGCCTCTTGCGGA
>CAYGQZ010000033.1:9055-10709 GCA_964352055.1 uncultured Rhodobacterales bacterium | reverse complement strand
ATTGCAGGCTATAACAAGGGCGAAGCGCTCAGCCGCGATGCCCAAACAGCGATGCGCGACATATCGCAGGCCGCAGATGCGTTTGCGTCGTTTGTGCGGCTGCTCGAGCGGAACCCAAGCGCACTTATTCGGGGACGATGACCATGAAACTTATGACTTCAATGCTGCTGGGTGCCGCGCTGACCTTGACCGCCTGTACCACGCCGCCCGAACTGTACCCCGTCACGCCGCCCAAGGTGACCCAGACCCAGAGTATTGCCTTCCGCATGGTCGAAGTGCGCAAGGTGTCCTTGCCAACCTATGCCAGTGCCACCGAAATCTCGGTGCAGAATGCCGAAGGCCGGCTGGTCAGCAGTGCCGGGGTGCAATGGGCTGACAGCCCTGAACGGGCCATCGCCCTTGAATTGGCGCTGCATCTGGCAACCTTGTCCGGGGCCAAGGTCGCGTCCGAGCCATGGCCACTCGAAGCCTTTCCGGACGCGCGCCTTGATGTCCGTTTCGAAAGCCTGATCGCGCGCGCGGATGGACAATTCCGCGCGACGGGGCAGTATTTTGTCAGTGTGGCCGAAGGCGGCCGGGAACGGTCGGGTCTGTTTGACTTGTCTGTGCCATTTGACCCCGCAGCCGGACCAAGCGCAATTGTGGTCGCACGCGGACAGTTGATCCTTGATCTGGCGCAGTACATTGCGCGCAACGGCCTGCGCTGAACGCAGGCCTGCGGCTTTTCAGGCGGTTGCGTCTCGCGGGATTGGCGCGCGCAACTGTGCCGTTCCCAGCCAACTGAGGCAGATCATGGCCGCCGCCGTGCCCAGACACAGCGCGAGCCCACCGACCTGATAGGTCAGCCCGGACAGCAGCGTGCCCGCAAGGCGGCCCGCCGCATTGGACATGTAGTAGAACCCGACATCCAGGGTCACCCGCCTGGCATCCGTAAAGCTGAGGATCAGATACGAGTGCAGCGCCGAGTTCACCGCAAAGATGCCGCCAAAGGCAAGCAGCCCCACCACGATGGTGGTGGTCAGCGCAGATGACGGCCCGTCGCTGAACCAGACCAGTGCGGCCAGAAGGGCAGGCACCGGAATCAACAGCGCGACCCACTGTTTGGCCAGGCCTAGCATCTCGGTATCCGTGCGCGATGTCGCCCGCAGGATGCGGGGCGCCCAACCCTGAACCATGCCATAGAGGATCGTCCACACGGCCATGAATGTCCCGATCATGAAGAACGCAGCGCGATTGCCCTCCGTGCTGCCATCCGACAGGACCGCATAGAAATAGATCGGGATGCCCACGACGAACCACACGTCGCGCGCGCCAAAAAGGAACAGCCGCGCCGCGCTCAGCCAGTTGATATTCCGGTTCTTGGACAAGACTTCGGAGAATTTGGCATCCTTGCGTCCGACAGGCAGGCCTGACGGCATGCCGATGATGACAGCGATCAGAATGGCAAAGAGGATGGCCGCCATGGTCAGTACCGATGGTACGAACCCGAAGAGCGCCAGCAGTGCGGCACCAAACAGGAAGCCACTGCCTTTGACCGCGTTCTTGGAGCCTGTCAGGATCGCGACCCAGCGGAACAATCCACCGCCTGTGGTGGGCGCCAGGATCTTGACCGCGCTCTTTGAGCTCATCTTGGCCAGATCCTTGGCCACCCCGG
>CAYGQZ010000033.1:7376-8955 GCA_964352055.1 uncultured Rhodobacterales bacterium | reverse complement strand
GTGATCCCCCAGGCCGGATCAAGCTGGGCCAGTGCCAGCAACGCAATGACCTGCAAGGAGAGGCCGACATAAAGCGTCGAGGTGAGGCCAAAACGCGCCGCAATCCATCCCGCCGACAGGTTGGTGACAACGCCCGCGATTTCATAGAGCACAAAGAGGTAGGCCAGTTGGACCGGCGAAAAGCCCAGCGTGTGAAAGTGCAAAAGCACCAGCATCCTGAGCGCGCCATCGGTCAGCATGAACGCCCAATAGGCCGCCGTCACGGTAATGTAGGCCGCGAGCCCCGCGGGCCGTGTCACAGGCTTTTGCCTACCATGAACGCCACATCCACCAGCCGGTGCGCATAGCCGTATTCATTGTCGTACCAGGCATAGACCTTGAGCTGCGTGCCGTTCACCACCATGGTCGAGAGCGCATCCACAATCGCGCTGCGCGGATCGTTTGTGTAATCACATGAGACCAGTGGCCGGGTTTCATAGCCCAGAATGCCTTTCAGCGGGCCTTCGGCGGCGGCTTTGAAGAGGGCGTTGACCTCTTCTACCGTGGTGTCGCGTGCCATCTCGAACACGCAATCGGTGATGGAGGCATTGAGCAGGGGCACGCGCACCGCATGGCCGTTCAGCTTGCCGGTCAGTTCCGGATAGATCAGCGTGATGGCCGTGGCAGAGCCGGTTGTCGTGGGGATCAGGTTTGTCAGCGCCGACCGGGCGCGGCGCAGGTCCTTGGCGGGGCGGTCCACGATGGTCTGGGTGTTGGTCACATCATGGATCGTGGTGATGGAGCCGTGCTTGATCCCGATGCCCTCCAGCAGGACCTTGACCACGGGTGCCAGGCAGTTTGTTGTGCAACTGGCCGCCGTGACAATCTGATGTGCCTCTGCGTCATAGATGTCATCGTTGACGCCGTAGACGATATTGGCCGTCGGCCCGTCCTTGACGGGGGCGGAGACGACAACCTTTTTCACGCCCGCCGCAAAGTAGGGGGCGAGCGCTGCTTCGGTCTTGAACGCTCCGGTGCAGTCGATCATGACATCGACGCCCTCCAGCGGAAGGTCGTTCAAGTTGCGGGTGTTGGTCACCGGGATGGTTGTGCCGTCGATGGTGATCGCTCTGTCATCCGCCGAAAACTCCGCAGGCCAACGCCCGTGAATGGAGTCGAACTCGAGCAAATGCGCATGCATTTCCGGCGTGCCGACCGCATCGTTGAGAAAGGCAATCTGTGCGCCGCGTTCCAGAAGAGGGCGCAAGGCCAGTTTGCCGATCCGGCCAAGGCCGTTGAGCGCGTAAGTTGTCATTGAGTATCAATCCTGCCGAAGTTTTTCTTTGCCGATCTCATCGACATGTTGTTGCAAGGTCGCACGGTCCAACTGCGCAAAGGGCAGGGACGTGAACGCGGTGATCCGGTTGCGCAGCGCGCCATAGGTCTGCTGGAACGCAAGCTGTCTTTGTGCTTCGGTGCCTTGCGCCTTGACCGGGTCCGGCATGCCCCAATGGCCCGAAATCGGTTGGCCCGGCCATGTGGGGCACTCTTCGTTGGCGGCGCGATCGCAAACGGTGAACACGAAATCCATTTTCGGTGC
>CAYGQZ010000033.1:5239-7276 GCA_964352055.1 uncultured Rhodobacterales bacterium | reverse complement strand
GCGATGGCAGGGAAGGCGATCAGCAAGAACGCCATCAACAGCATCATCAACACATAGGGGATCGCGCCCAGCATCACCTCGGTCAAGCTGCCCGATTTTCGTGCGCCCTGCACCACGTAGAGGTTGAGCCCGACAGGTGGCGTGATCAGTGCCATTTCAATCAGGACGATCATCAGGATACCGAACCAGATCGGATCAAACCCCTGTGCCACGACCAGCGGCACGATGATCGGGATCGTCACAACCATCAGCGACAGCGTTTCGATGAAAAAGCCCAGCACGATGTAAAGGACGACCACAACAAGGATCGTCTTGAGCGGAGTCAGCCCGAGCCCGGTCATCAACTCGGTCAGTTCCCGGCCCAAACCGGCGGAGGCGAGTGTGAAGTTCAGGAATGACGCGCCGATGACGATGAGCATGATCATGGACGTGATCTTGACCGTGCCCAGAACGCTTTGCCGGAGCATGTCAAAGGACACGCCGCCAAAAAAGAGCGCAATGACCAACGCGCCCGCGACGCCCACGGCGGCGGCTTCGGTCGGTGTGGCCCACCCGCGATAGATCGAGCCTACAATCAGCGCAAACAGGATGATGATCGGGACAAGGTGCACAAGTGCGCGCAGCATCTGCGGGAATGGAAACGTGCGCCGGACGCCGCCCAGTTCTGGCCGGATCAGGCAGATGATGACCGTTATGGCCATGAACATGATCGCAAGTGCGAGGCCCGGAATGAGTCCGGCCAGAAAGAGTTGCGGGATCGAGGACTGGGTCAGGAAGCCATAGACAATCAGGTTGATCGATGGCGGGATCATGATGCCCAGCGTGCCACCAGCAGCAATGGCCCCGGAAAAAAGCTTGGGGTCATAGCCCAGTTTCTCGGCCTGTGGCATGGCCACGGTCGCCACGGTCGCGGCTGTGGCCACCGAAGATCCGGATGTGGCCGAAAACATGGTGGCGGTGGCGATGTTGGCATGCACCAGCCCCCCCGGCAGCCAGGATACCCAGCGGTCAAGTGCGGCATAGGTCCGTGTGGCCACGCCACTGCGCACCAGGATTTCCCCCAGAAGCACAAAGAAGGGGATTGCGATCAGGGTCGCGGAATTGGACGAGGACCAAACAAGGTTGCCCAGCCCCCGTGTGAGTGGAAAGCTTGAAAAGAACGTATCGACGCCAAAACCCAGCAGGAACAGGACGATCCCGACCGGAATTGACAGTGTCAGAAGGCCCAACAGGCCGACGCCCACATATGCGATCATTGGAGTGTCTCCTGCTCGGCGAAGGCGCCTGCGAAGTCTTCGGTCTCGGCACCGCGCCCCTTGAGCAGCAGGCTGAGCGCCGCGAGCGTCACCAGACAGGACACCACGGCGAACCAGACCCAGCCCATGAACCAGGGCAATTGCACCCAGACCAGCGGTGTTTCCAGCGGGGTGTTGGCGCGGCTGTCATTGGTGAGGGACCGTTCAACCACGGGCCAGGCCTTGATCGCGATCAGCACAATGACCCCCGACATCACGGTCATGGAAAACACGTCGAACAGGGCGCGCCCAAAGCTGGCGGCGCGGGTGCGCAACAGGTCAATGCGGATATGACCCAGTTCCAGCAGCGTAAAGGCCATGCCCCAAGAGGTCGCAAGCGCCATGGTGTAGCCCGCGATCTCTTCGGTGCCGCCAAGGGACGTGCTGACCTGTCGCATCACGATGTCGAGCAGCACAAAGCCCGCGCAACCCAACAGCCCCAATCCCACAAGGATTGCGATCCCTCTGTTGAGCCGTCGCAAGGTCTCGATCAACTTCAGTTCCATATCAGAACGCCCCTTTGGCCAGTTGGTCAGTTGATGGTCACGCCGACAACGGCACCGACGCTTTCATTCCAGCGTGTGGCCCAGTCGCCGCCCGCGCGTTCCGCCCATTCAGGCAGAACTTCACCCGTCAACACGTCACGCGCCTTGGCAAAATCGGCATCGGACACGGCGACAAGCGTCATGTCGCGGGCGTCGCCCGAGGCACATGTGCCCGTTCCGGTCAGGCAGGCGATGTC
>CAYGQZ010000033.1:0-5139 GCA_964352055.1 uncultured Rhodobacterales bacterium | reverse complement strand
TGGCATTGAGCAGAACGTTTTGCGGTGTCACGCCGCAGGCCCAATAGACCGGGACTTCGCCGTCATGGATGTCCACGGATTCGCCCCAGTCAGGTTTGGACAGATCATTGATCCCGATGGCGCCCGGCGCGCCAGTGGCAATCGGCGCGCCGTGCGCTTGGGGATAGCGTGCGCTGATCGTTTTGGCCTGCTCCACCTTGTCGGCGGCGATGGGCCGCATCGTGACCACCATATTGCCGCTGAACGGTCCGGCAGAGACCAGCGGAATGCTTGAGCTGAACATGGGCACGTTGCGCCCCTGTTCGATATGCCGGACGGGGATGCCGTTGCGCATCAGCGCATTTTCGAATGTGAACGAACAGCCCAGGGCAACCGTGACCAGATCCTCTTGCCAAAGCGCCGAAATGTCGGTGACCTCATCGCTAAGAACACCGTCGCGAAAGACCCGGTATTTCGGAACATCGGTGCGGATGTCGATATCGTGGCCCAAAGTCGGCAACATCGGATTGCCCGTGTCACTGACCCCGACAAGCGGGCAGGGCTTGGGGTTGCGTTGGCAAAACCGCAGGAAATCGAGCGCATAGCGTTCGGGCAGGATTGCGAGGTTGCATTGCAGCTTGCCCTTCGCAAGACCCGAAGTCTGCCCGGCATAGGCCCCGGACCGGATGGCTGCCCGCACTTGCCCAACGGGCGCGTCGCGCAGGTCAGCATGCGAAGTCTGTTGTAATGTCATGTCGTTTGGCAGCCTCTTGGATGCGCCACCATCACACAGGATTGCCTATCCAAGCAAATTATCATTTTTAATCAGTTGTGATAGAGACAGTGAATACTATCCAGTATTGGTCCTGTCCCAGTCGAGGGCGGTCTCGCGCGCAATCTGAGCACTTGTTTCCACCAGAAAACTGCGCGGTTCCGACAGATAAGACGCAGTAAATTCGAGCGGGCGGGGACGGATGCCCGCGTCAAACTCCACGATCTGACCCGAGGCAAGCAGGTCAAGCGCCAGCGCGCGGGGGTAGGGGCCAACCGCAATGCCTGCGGCAATCATCTTGAGGCTGGCAGAGAGGGACGCCGACGCAAAGACCCGGACGGATGGGCCCACATTGTGGGACAGGTCCGCCATCAATTCGCGGTACGGCCGGGTCTGACGGGCGTAGGAAATCACGGGGATCCTGGTCAGATCGGTCTGATCATTGTGCGCCGAGCGATACCAATGCAGATCGAAGGCGGGCAATTCCACATTCTCGACGGAGAATTCAGAGATCGGCCCCATCAGAAAGGCCAGATCAATGCGTCGGTCCAGAATGGCTGCGCGCAGGTTCAGCGAAATATCCACGGTGAGATCGACATTCACCCGCGGATAGCGCTGGCTGAAGGCGGTCAGAAACGCAGGCAACCAGGCTTGGGCAATTGTCTCGGATGCGCCGACCCGAAACAGGCCTTCGGCTTCGGACGGGTTGGCGACGCGCTGTTTGATCTCTTCTTCGACAAAAAGCATCTGTTCGGCATAGGACAACAGCAGCGATCCGTGCTTGGTCAAGACCAGAGCGCCAGGGCCGCGTTCAAACAAGGCGACGCGCAGTTCATCCTCGAGGTTTGCGATCCGGGTCGAGACGGCGGGCTGCGACAGGTTCAACCGCTTGGACGCTTTTCGGAAGCCGCCAAGGCGCGCGACCCAGAGAAACGTACGGATTTGGTCAAATGTCATGGTGATCCAGATTGCCTATCATTCCTGTCCGGCAACGATAGGCTGGATCTGTTGGCGTCGAAAGCCCCCGTGACGTTCCTGACTGCTCAGGGCTTCGGGCGTTTGTCACACGCCGCCGCCTATGGTCAACGGAGTCCGCGTCAGTCGCAGGCCGCGTCGACGATGATTTCGACCTTCAGCTCGGGTCGCGCGAGTTTGGCCTCGCCACAGGCACGGGCAGGTGCATGCCCCTCGGGCACCCACGCATTCCACACTTCGTTGAGTCCCGCGAAATCGCTCATATCCGCCAGCCAGATCGTGGCGCGCAGCATCTTTTCACGCGATGACCCGGCCTGAATCAGCAGGGCATCCAGACGTCTGAGGCATTCCTCGGTCTGTGCCTGGATCGTTGGCCCTTCACCGACCTGGCCGGTGATGTAAGCCACGCCATTGTGCTTTACGATTTTCGAGGATCGCACCCCGGTTTCGATACGTTCGATCATGCGACGCCTCTTTCTTTTGTTGTTCAACTCGGGAGGTCTATGGGCCGGAATGGCGAAAACTGCAACGTTTGACGATCTCGATCCGTGGGCAGGGTGGCAAACGCGATCGCAGAATGGGATCACAGCGCATTGATCATGCCTGACTTGGGGGCTTTGATTTGGCACTTGCTCTGTCTGGTCGGCCAGATTGGCGGCAAGCTGATATTCGTTTGGTCAACGATTATGCGAGTTATCCCCGACAATGCTTGCGGACTTACAAAAACCTTCTGTTCGCGCATTAACGAACATAAACGAATATAATACTTGTGCCAAACGCGGCTTTTGCCTATCCTTTACGCGCAAAAGGCACCATCCAACCCGGGGGAGTATGCGTTGGGCACAGATCGCAATTCAGAGGTCCTTGACCTCTTCGTCATTGGTGGAGGCATCAATGGCTGCGGCATCGCGCGTGATGCTGCTGGGCGGGGGCTAAGCGTTGCGCTGGCCGAAATGAATGATCTCGCGTCGGCGACGTCGTCAGCTTCGACCAAGCTGTTTCACGGTGGTCTGCGCTATCTTGAGTATTTCGAGATCAATCTGGTGCGCCATGCATTGGAAGAACGCGAAACTCTGTTGCGTGCGATGCCCCATATCAGTTGGCCGATGCGCTTTGTGCTGCCGTTCAGCCCGGACATGCGGTTCGAAGGCGAGACGTCTGTTTCGCGTAGCTTGAACAAGGTCATGCCCTGGATGAAGGGGCGCAGGCCAGCGTGGATGATCCGGTTTGGCCTTTTTCTTTACGACAATCTGGGCGGGCGCAAGATCCTGCCCGGCACAACGACCCTCAAACTGACGGGCAGCAAGGAAGGCGCGCCACTCGAAGACCGGTTCCAGAAAGCATTCGAATATTCCGACTGCTGGATCGAGGATTCCAGACTGGTCGTCCTGAACGCACGCGACGCCGAAAAGCGCGGCGCTCAGATCATGGTCCGCACCAAAGTCGAAGCTGCCGCCCGAGCCGACGACCATTGGGATATCACGCTGCGCGATCTGGACAGCGATCAAACCCGTGTGGTCAAAGCCCGGATGCTGGTCAATGCCGGCGGCCCATGGGTTGGCGATATCATTCACCACAAGGTACATATCAAGTCGAACGAGGGAGTGCGCCTCGTGCGCGGCAGCCATATCGTGACCAAGCGCCTCTATGATCACGACAAGTGCTATTTTTTTCAGGGCACCGACGGGCGGATCATCTTTGCCATTCCCTACGAGACGGACTTCACCCTGATCGGCACCACGGACGCCGAGCATCACGACCCGCATGTCCGTCCTGAATGTACACCTGAGGAAAAACAGTACCTTGTGGATTTCGCCAACGGCTATTTCAAACAGGACATCAGTGTCGATGATGTCGTCTGGACCTATTCCGGGGTGCGCCCGCTTTATGACGACGGCGCGAGCAGTGCGACCGCAGCGACCCGCGATTACACGCTCAAGGTGGACGCGGGAGAGGGTGCGCCGATCCTCAACATCTTTGGCGGCAAGATAACGACCTATCGCAAGCTGGCCGAAGACGCGATGGACAAGATCGTTCCGTTCTTTCCCGGGACGTCCGGCCACTGGACGGCGGGTGTGGCCTTGCCTGGAGGTGATTTTGATGTCGGCGAGGTGGACACACTGATTGCTCGACTTCAGGCGGAATATGGCTTTCTCAGCCCGTTCTGGGCGCGCCGCCTGATCCGCGCCTATGGCACGGAGGCGTGGCATGTGCTGGGTGACGCTTCTGACGCATCGGCCTTGGGTGTGGACTTTGGCGCGACCCTGACCGAGCGGGAAATCATCTGGCTGATGGACAAGGAATATGCCCGTACGGCAGAGGATGTGGTTTGGCGGCGCAACAAGCTGGGCTTGCGCTTGAGCGATGACGAGGTGACCCGATTGAACACGTGGATGCTTGCAAGAGCGGCCATCTGAGGGTCAGCCTGGCCGCCCCTCGTGATGCTGCGGTAACGGGCCTGTCGCCACTTGCACATGCAAGCATGAGTTGCCGGGCGGGGCATGGCGCTTCCGTTCATTCCTGTGAAAGGATCACACCATCAATCCGTGGACTCAAATACCTAGACAGAGCCGGAAGCCATTTTTTTCGCGGGACTGTCGGACAGGGACGCCGCGACAAAGCCGTCATCTATCGCTTGCAGGACAAAGGCATCAAGCGCGACGATCCGGGGGTCTTTGCGATCGGGAAGGACCATGGCCTGCTCAACCTTGGTGATGACGCCCGGCAAAATCCGCACCTGCGGATTTGTGCCAAAGAACTGCATCAAAGACGCCCGGACACCGGCAACGGCATCACAGCGCCCGTTCTGGAATGCGTCAAAGCTTTGTTCAGGTGTACCGAAGCGTTCGAGAGTGGCATTTTTCAGATGCGCGGTGAGGTGCATATCGTAGGCCGATCCTTGCGACGTCAGAATATGCGTGCCAACACTGTCCACAGAACTCACATCGTGAAAACCGGACATGCTGCGCACGGCATAGGTTGCCTCGGTCATGACATATGCCCGGGTAAACGCGATCTTTTCGGATCTTGTGCGGTCGATGGCCAGAAACGCCACGTCCCAGACATCCTTGTCCGCATCGTCAAAGACCCTGCCTGCGCCGGGATATATCACCGGGCGCAACGTTGCGCCGATCCGGCGCGCCAACCGGTCGGCCAGTGCCGGGCTGATGCCGAAAAACGCGCCGTCGCGTTCTTGCACCAAGGCGCCGTTGCCGGTGTTGATGGCCACACGCAAAACGCCGTCCCGCGCGAGGCCGATCAGATCATCTTGCATCACCTGCCATCCCTTCTTTGCGTCTGGTGCACCGGTGTTTCAGGTCCAAGTTCTACACCCCAAACATAGTGCAGATCTGCTCAAATACGACCTCTGATGCAACTGTAATCCATTCGAATTGCCAAATCGCCGACTGAAA
>CAYGQZ010000032.1:21886-24497 GCA_964352055.1 uncultured Rhodobacterales bacterium | reverse complement strand
GTCGAAGCAATCATCGCTTTGTCGATCATGTTTGTCGCCTCGGAGATTGTGTGCCGTGATCCGTCCAGCCCCCGCTTGTCCGAGCGCGCGCCCTGGCTGGTCTCGTTCGGCTTCGGCCTCATACACGGATTGGGCTTCGGTGGAGCGCTGAGCGAGATTGGACTGCCTCAGAGCGAGGTCATCTTAGCGCTGCTTGCGTTCAACATCGGCGTGGAAATCGGACAACTCATGTTCATAGCGGCATGTATTGCCGTGCTTTCGGTTTTCAGGTGGCTGAGCGGTCCGATGCAGTCCAGACCATTCGAGAGAATTGCAGCCTATGGTATCGGCGGCATTGCAGCATTTTGGTTCGTTGAGCGGGTCAGCGGGTTCCTGTGACGCGTTTGCTTTAGAGTAGTTCTGCACCGCAGCACCCTGACGCCTGCACAGGGGCTGGTTTTGGGCGCTCGTAAAGGTGGCTCATGAGGTCGATCGGAACTGCAAGTGCAGCCAAAGCGCCAATCCCTGAGCTAACGACGTGTTATGGTTGCCGGAACAGGGCAAGTGGGTTCATGTCGGCGCTGCGGTGCTTTCTCTGGTGATGAGGGACACAGGCAAGACGGCCGTATGTTCGCCGATGTCGCCTTGAGTGCTCAGGCGCTCCAGCAGCATGGTTGCTGCAGTCTCACCGATCAGCAATCGATCCTGCCGGACCGTGGTCAATGGCGGAATGAACTGCTCGGCCAGATCGATGTCATCAAAACCCATCACGGACACGTCTTGCGGCACTTTGATATCATGGCGTGACAGTTCCGAAATGAAACCAAATGCCATCATGTCGGACGCGCAGAACACCGCAGTCGGGCGCTCATCGAGCGCCATCCATGCTTTGGCCGCCAAACACCCGGCGCCGAGTGAAAAGTCGCCTGGAATGACCCATTCCGGCTTCAGCGTCAGACCCAGTTTTGCCATTTCCTCCTCGAATGCCACTCGGCGTGCCAGCGCCAGAACGTTGTCATCCGGACCGGTCACGTGGGCGATCTTGCGATGGCCAATGGAGTGAAGATAGCGAATTGCAGTCCCTGTGCCTCTGCGATTTTCGCACCGCACGGATGGAAAATGATTGTCTTCGACCCATTCGCAGGCAAAGAGAACTGGCTTGGACTGGGGCGCGTTCCTGAGCGATGCCACCACCGCAGGGTCCAGCCCGCCATCCAGTATTATCATGCCATCCGCGCGCGCATCATCAAGGTAATCGATCAACCGTTCCCCGGTTTGTTGCACTTGTTTTGTGCTGGCGATCAGCATCGAATATCCCATGCGGGACAGGTTCACTGAGATGCCCTCGAGGATGGTCGAAAAGAAGGGATTGGCGAGGTCCGGCAGCAAGACCAATACCGAATGGGCCCGCTGTGTGCGAAGGTTTCGTGCGGCCCGGTTTATGCGGTAGCCGCTGACTTTCACGGCCTCTGCAACGCGCTCTCTTGTTGATTCGTTGACCATGTCCGGGTTGGACAGGGTCCGCGAAACAGTTGCGGTGGACACACCCGCCACGCGTGCAACATCTTGTAGTGTCGAAGTTTTTTGTGCCACTGCGCTGCCCCTCGTTGGATCGTCATGTAATCGATTACAATAATGATTGACAGCGATCATATGTGCAACGCAATAATGTAATCGATTGCAGGACAGCGATCGCATGAAAATCAAACGCGGACTGCCGCGGTTTCTGGGAGGAAAGAATGTCCAAGGTAATGAAATCCCTTTTGGTGGGGACAGCGCTTACATACGCATCCGTCGCACAAGCGGTCGAGCTTGAAGTGACCCATTGGTGGACGTCCGGCGGCGAGGCCGTCGCGGTGTCAAAATTTGCCGACGCCTGGAACGCGACAGGCAACACCTGGGTTGATGGTGCCATCGCTGGCTCTGGCGGCACGGCGCGCCCGATCATTATTTCGCGCATCCTGGGCGGTGATCCGATGGCCGCAACGCAGCTCAACCATGGGCGTCAGGCCGAAGAGTTGATCGAAGCGGGCATGCTTTTGGACCTGACAGATGTGGCAGAGGCAGGCGGTTGGCGTGATATCGTGAACCCACCGGCGCTTCTGGACTCCTGTACGCTCGATGGAAAAATCTATTGCGTGCCGGTCAACATTCACTCCGGGCAGTGGATGTGGCTGTCACATGAAGCCTATGAAAAGGCCGGTGTCCCATTGCCCAATGACTGGAACGAATTTGTGGCAACTGCACCACAGCTCGAAGCGGCAGGCATCCTGCCCTTGGCGATGGGTCAGCAGGGTTGGCAGCAAAACCTCGCCTTTGGCGCGATCACGCTCGCGGTTGCTGGTCTTGATGCATGGCGCGAAGTGAATGTGAACAAGAACGCCGACGTGGCTGCAGGGCCGGAATACGCCGCAGTGTTCAAAGCGGTGGAAGACGCCCGTGAACTTGCGCGGGGCTCAAACGTGCAGGACTGGAACCAGGCGACCAACATGGTCATTACCGGAACCGCCGGGGCGCAACTGATGGGCGACTGGGCGCAGGGTGAATTTGCCGTGGCCGAAAAAGTCGAAGGGCAGGACTATTCGTGCTTGCCGGGCCTTGGCCTCAACGAGATCCTCGATACCGGCGGCGA
>CAYGQZ010000032.1:13731-21786 GCA_964352055.1 uncultured Rhodobacterales bacterium | reverse complement strand
TGGGTCGGCTTTGACCAATACGAACGGTTGTGGGGCACTGACCGCTGGATCATCTCGATCAAGAACCTCGCCCTTTACGGTATCTGTTCGATGATCCTGACGCTGGTTCTGGGCTTTTGCCTTGCGGCGTGCCTTGATCGGAAGATCCGGTTCGAAAGCGCCTTCCGCACGATATTTCTCTATCCTTTCGCCCTGTCCTTCGTGGTGACGGGCCTCGCCTGGCAATGGATCCTGAACCCCGAGTTCGGCATTCAAAGCGTTGTGCGTGGCTGGGGTTGGGAATCCTTCACCTTCAACCCGTTGAATGACCCCGACACGGTGATGTTCGGCATTCTGATCGCGGGCCTCTGGCAGGGGACAGGCCTGATCATGTGCATCATGCTGGCCGGTTTGCGCGGCATTGACGAGGACATTTGGAAGGCTGCGCGCGTTGACGGGATCGGCACCATCAAGACCTATGTGGTTGTCATCATCCCGATGATGCGCCCCGTTTTCATCACCTCGCTGGTCCTGATCGCCTCGGGCATCATCAAGCTTTACGATCTGGTGGTGGCCCAAACGGGTGGCGGGCCGGGCCTCGCTTCGGAAGTGCCCGCCAAATACGTGATCGAATACATGTTCCGCGCGCAAAACCTGGGTCAGGGCTTTGCGGCCTCGACCATGATGTTGTGTTCCGTGGTGATCATTCTGATCCCATGGGCTTACCTCGAATTCGGAGGCAGAAAACGTGGCTGATCGCACTGTAAACACTGCGGCGGGTCCACGTGGACCCAAGCCAGGGAAAACCTTTAGCCGGGCGAACATCTTTCTATACGGCACGCTGATCGTGGTCTCGATGTACTATCTGCTACCGCTTTACGTGATGATCGTCACCTCGCTCAAAGGCATGCCGGAAATCCGGATGGGCAACGTGTTCGGCCCCCCAATGGAGATCACGTTCGAGCCGTGGGTCAAGGCATGGTCCGAAGCCTGCACCGGCATCAATTGCGACGGGCTTTCACGGGGTTTCGGCAATTCGATCCAGATCCTGATACCGTCCGTTGTTCTGTCGATCGCCATCGCATCGATCAACGGCTACGCCCTGTCGAACTGGAAGTTCAAAGGCTCCGAAGTGTTCTTTACCATTCTGATCATCGGTGCCTTCATTCCCTATCAGACGATGCTTTACCCGATCGTGATCCTGCTGCGCGAGATTGGGCTCATGGGCTCAATCGGCGGGCTGGTTCTGGTTCATACGGTCTTTGGGATGCCGATCCTGACGCTGCTTTTCCGAAACTACTTTGCCTCCGTACCAGAGGAATTGTTCAAGGCTGCTCGCGTGGACGGGGCAGGGTTCTGGCAGATCTATTTCCAGATCATGTTGCCCATGGCCCTGCCCATCTTCGTGGTTGCCATCATCCTTCAGGTGACCGGCATCTGGAACGACTTCCTGTTTGGCGTCATCTACACCAAACCGGCGACCTATCCGATGACGGTGCAGCTCAATAACATCGTGAACTCCGTGCAGGGCATCAAGGAATACAATGTCAATATGGCGGCAACCTTGCTGACCGGCCTTGTTCCGCTCGTCATATATTTTGCATCCGGCAAACTCTTTGTTCGCGGCATCGCCGCCGGCGCAGTCAAAGGCTGATGAAACCCATGACAAACTCCGTTGAAATCAAAGACCTCGATCTGTCCTTTGGATCGGTTAAGGTGCTCAAGCAACTCAACATCGACATTGCCGAAGGTGAGTTTCTGGTTCTGCTCGGCTCGTCCGGTTGCGGCAAATCCACCTTGCTCAATTGCATCGCCGGGCTGCTCGAAGTCACCGATGGCCAGATCTTTATCAAGGGTCAGAACGTGACATGGGCAGAGCCGTCGGAACGGGGCATCGGCATGGTGTTTCAGTCCTACGCGCTCTATCCGCAGATGACCGTCAAGGGGAACCTGTCCTTCGGTCTAAAGAACGCGAAGGTGCCCAGGGACGAGATCGAAAAGCGGGTGGCGCGCGTCGCAGACATTCTGCAAATCGAACCGCTTCTGGGTCGGAAGCCGGGCGCGCTGTCTGGCGGGCAAAGGCAGCGGGTGGCCATTGGCCGGGCACTGGTGCGCGATGTCGACGTGTTCCTGTTCGACGAGCCGCTCTCGAACCTTGATGCCAAGCTGCGCACCGATCTGCGGGTCGAGTTGAAGCGACTGCACAAGAAACTCAAGAACACGATGATCTATGTGACCCATGATCAGGTCGAGGCGATGACACTGGCCGACAGGATTTCGATCATGAAAGACGGGATGATCCAGCAATTGGACAGCCCCGAAGTGATCTATGCCAAGCCGTGCAACAAATACGTCGCCGATTTCATCGGATCCCCCGCCATGAACCTCTTTGAGGGGGAGTTGCGCGGCAACACCTTCACCAGCAACGGGTTCACCGTTGACGTGACTGGGTACGAGTTCGGTTCGGGCCACCGAAAAGACGGGCACGTATGGCTGGGCATCCGACCCGAGCACATCATGACAGGTGCCGCTGCCGCAGATACCACCTTCAGCGGCACGGCCGAGATCGACATTGTCGAGCCCATGGGCTCTGACACACTCGTGTGGATCGATTTTGCAGGCCAGTCGGTGCGGGTGCGGACCGAAGGGCAATCAGGGCTGAAATCCGGAGAGGCGCTGAACATCGGGTTCGACGCGTCCCGCCTGCACCTTTTCGACATGAAAACAGAGACACGTCTTTAAGCGAGAAAGCAAAAACATGACTGTATCACTTCAACTCTATTCGATGCGCGATTGTGCCGACCAGATCGGGTTGCTGGCCAAGCTGCCCGGCATGGGGATCACACAGGTCGAAGGCTATGGTGGCGTCTATGGGGACCCCGCCGCCTACCGTGCCGCGATGGACGCCAACGGGATCACGATGCCGTCCGGGCATATGGGACTGGCCGATATCGAAGCGGATTTCGATGCCACCATGGCATTGGTCAGGACGCTGGGCATGACCCATGTCTATGCGCCGTATCTTGAGCAACCGC
This sequence comes from uncultured Rhodobacterales bacterium, assembly GCA_964352055.1. Classification (GTDB taxonomy): domain Bacteria; phylum Pseudomonadota; class Alphaproteobacteria; order Rhodobacterales; family Rhodobacteraceae; genus Tateyamaria. Next base: position 18,772 of record CAYGQZ010000032.1, on the reverse strand, counting down.
AGCGCCCGACCACAGCCGAAGGTTATGCAGCCTTGGCCGAGCGTCTCGGCGATGCGGCAAACCGCTATGCAGATCAGGGCATTTCCTTTGGCTGGCACAACCATGATTTCGAGTTTGCCGCACTGGCAGATGGCAGCACGCCCATGGATATCCTGTTGGACCATGCCCCCAACGTGAAATGGGAGGCTGATCTGGCCTGGGTTGTGCGCGGTGGCCGCGATCCCTTGGAATACATCGAACGTTTCGGCGACCGGATCACGGCCGTGCACGTCAAGGACATCGCCGCGGCAGGCACGAACGAAGACGAGGACGGCTGGTCAGACCTCGGGGCCGGAACGCTGGATTGGACGGCATACCTGCGCGCGTGTCGCCGGGCATCAAGCGACCTGATCTATGCGCTTGAGCATGACAAACCAAGCGACCCGGTTGGCTATGCCCGTCGCTCTGCTGCGGCATTCAAGGACATGTGGGTGACAACAAATGACTGAAAGACTGGGCGTGGGCATCATCGGATGCGGCAACATATCGGCGGCCTATCTGAAGCTGGGGCCGCTGTTCCGGGGCTATGAGATACTGGCCGTTGCGGACATCAACATGGACAACGCCAAGGCGCGCGCGGACGAATTCAACGTCCGCGCCCACACGGTGGATGAGCTGCTGGCCGCATCAGACATCGATCTGGTCATCAACCTGACGGTTCCCGCGGCCCATGTGGCGGTATCGCGGGCGATCCTGCAGGCGGGCAAGCATGTCTATTCCGAAAAACCATTTGTGCTCAGCTTGGCCGAAGCGCAGGAACTTGGCGATCTTGCCAAGGCCAAGGGGCTTCGGATCGGGTCGGCGCCGGACACGTTCATGGGCGCAAGCCATCAACTGGCCCGCAAACTGGTGGATGAGGGCGCGGTTGGCACAGTGACCTCTGGCACCGCCATTGTCATGTCGCACGGCATGGAAGACTGGCACCCCAACCCGGATTTCTTCTTTCAGAAAGGGGGCGGGCCGATCCTCGATCTGGGACCCTATTACATCTGCAATCTGGTCCAGATGTTGGGGCCGGTCGCCAAGGTCACAAGCTTCACCGGATCTGCACAGGACACCCGGACGATCAACAACGGCCCACGGCAGGGAGAGACCGTGCCGGTAGAGACGCCAACGACAATACACGCGCTTTTGTCATTCGAAAGCGGTGCCATCATCACCTTGCTTGCAAGTTGGGACGTCTGGACCAATGATCACCCGATCATGGAGCTTTATGGCACCGGCGGCACGATGAATGTGCCTGATCCGAACTTCTTTGGGGGCGACCTGACTACAACGGACCGCAAAAGCGATCCAGTCACGCAATCCTGGGATCACCCGTTTGGTGTGCCGAATTTCGAAAGCACGCGCGCCAATTACCGGGGCGCGGGACTGGCTGACATGGCTTTGGCCATCACCGCAGGCCGCCCGCACCGTTGCAATGATGACTTGGCGACCCATGTGGTCGAAGTCATGACGGCCATCTTGGAAGCGGGCGAAACCGGGCAAGTTATGGCGATGAAAACCACCTGTGCCCGCCCCGAGGGCCTCTACCCCGATCAAGCCCGCGCCTTGTTGGCCTGACACAGACAGAACCGGAGGATAAGATGACCCGTTCCATCAAGGGGCCAGCCCTTTTTCTGGCCCAGTTTCTGGGGGACGAAGCCCCGTTCAACGCATTGCCCGCCATTGTGAAATGGGCGGCGGATCTGGGTTATGAGGGGGTACAGATCCCAACATGGGATGACCGGGTCTTTGACCTTGAACAGGCCGCATCCAGCAAGACCTATTGCGATGACATCGCGGGGGTATGCGCCGAACATGGCGTTGCCATTACCGAATTGTCCTCGCATCTGCAAAGCCAGCTGGTGGCCGTGCATCCTGCCTATGATCAGGCTTTTGATGCCTTCGCCCCGGGGCATTTGCACGGCAACCCGTCCGAGCGTCAGGCTTGGGCGGTGGATCAGGTGATCAAGGTTGCCCAGGCCTCGAAAAACCTCGGACTTACCGGCTCTGTCGGGTTCACAGGGGCATTGGCCTTTCCCTATCTTTATCCTTGGCCGCAACGCCCTCCGGGTCTGATCGAAGAGGCCTTTGCGGAACTGGCAAAACGCTGGAAGCCTATTCTTGATGCCTATGACGACGCGGGCGTTGATCTGGGATATGAAATCCACCCCGGCGAAGACGTCTTTGACGGAGCCACGTTCGAGAGGTTCCTAGAGGCGTTGGACAATCACCCGCGCTGCATGATCAACTACGACCCCTCGCATTTCCTGCTGCAGCAGATGGATTACCTGCAATTCATCGACATCTATCACGAACGGATCAGCGCGTTTCATGTCAAGGACGCCGAGTTCAACCCGACGGGGCGGCAGGGGGTCTATTCGGGCTATGCGGACTGGACCAACCGGGCAGGGCGGTTCCGCTCGCTTGGAGACGGGCAGGTGGATTTCAAAGGGATCTTTTCGAGGCTCGCGCAATACGGCTTTGACGGGTGGGCGGTCTTGGAGTGGGAATGCTGCCTCAAGCATCCCGAACAGGGTGCGGCCGAGGGTGCGCCCTTTATCACCGATCACATCATTCGGATGACTGACAAGGCCTTTGATGACTTTGCGGGTGGAACCACCGATACGGCCGCATTGCGCAAGATGATGGGCATCTGAAACAGGCAGGGATTGCGGAACTGGGCGACGGGAACCATCGCCCAGTTCAACGGGTGGTGTTCAATCAGTCACCGTCGGCCACGCTCATTGCTTTGCGCCTGGCGCGGTGCGATCGGTAGCTGGGCAGCACGATCAGGATCGCTGCAATCGCCAGCAGACCCAGCGTCATGGGGCGTTCCCAGATAAAGCTGATGCCATCATAAAGCTGCATGGAGCGTGAGAAGTTGTTTTCCAGCATGCCACCGAGGATAAAGCCGATCAGAAGCGGCGCCAGCGGGTAGCCTGCGAATTTGAACGCCGTCGCGCAGATGCCGAAGCCCACAAGCAGCAAAAGTTCGGTCGCATTGTTCTGGCCGATATAGGCGCCCATCAGTGTGAAAAACAGGATGAACGGGATCAGATAGTTGCGCGGGATCGACAACACCTTGGCGATGTAGGGGATCAGCGGCAGGTTCAGAATGAGCAGAACCAGATTGCCGATGAACATCGACATGATCACGGCCCAGAAGATCTGTGGCTCGTCGATCATCAGGCGGGGGCCCGGGGTCACGTTCAGGGCGATCAGGGCACCCAGCAGGATGGCCGTGGTGCCGGACCCCGGAATGCCCAGAGTCAACAGTGGCACAAACGAACCCGTGCACGCCGCGTTATTGGCGGTTTCGGGTGCCGCCAGACCTTTGATCGACCCTTTGCCGAACTCTTCCTGTTCTTCCTTGGTGGCGATGTTGCGCTCCACGGCATAGCCCAGAAAACTGGCGATGGTTGCGCCTGCGCCGGGCAGCACGCCGATGAAAAACCCTTGCAGCGATTGCCGTCCGATAACGGGGGCGATGGCCTTGGCTTCGGCCCGCGTGATGCGAAGATCCTTGATTTCGCCCTCGCCGCCTTTCAGGTCCTTGGGTTTCAGCACCAGAAACAGCGCCTCGGGCAGTGCGAACATGGCCATGGCCAGGGTGACAAAACCGAACCCGGATTGCAGATCCATGATGCCCATGGTGAAGCGCGGCTGCGGGAACAAAGCGCCTTCGCCCACTGTGGCCATGATCAGCCCCAAAAGGGTCATCAGCATGGCCTTGGCAACCTGCCCGGTGCCCGCGAACGCCGCGATGGCCGACAGGCCCACCACCATCAGCGCGAAATATTCGGCTGAGTGGAACAGAAGCGCCACAGTCGAAAGGCCGGGCGCAAAGATCATCAGCAGGATGGCCCCAATGGTCCCGCCACAAAAGCTGGCGATGGCCGCAATGGTCAGCGCTTTGCCGGCCTTGCCCTGCTGCGCCATCGGATAGCCGTCAAAGCTGCTGGCCACGGTGCCCGCGACCCCGGGGGCGTTGAGCAGGATGGACGATGTCGACCCGCCAAAGATCGCGCCGTAATAGACACCGGCCAAAAGGATCAGCGCCGCAGAAGGATCGCCCATCGAGATGGCGACTGGGATCATGATGGCGATGATCGACATTGGCCCAAGACCGGGCAACATGCCGATAAAGGTCCCGATCAGGCAGCCGCCGATCACCATGAGCAGGTTCTGAATGGAAAGGGCCGTTTGCAGGCCGATCAGCATACCTTCGAGCATATCAGAAGACCCCCATCAGGAATTGCGGCATCGGCCGCAGGAAAATGCCCAGGACCTGTTGCACCAGATACCAGACAATGAACGCGGCACCGACCGAGACGGGCAGCATGATGTGCCATTTTCGTTCGCCCAGGATCACGGAACCGATCACCAGGAAGGCCGTTGTCGAAAACAGAAAACCCAATGGGCGCAAGGCCAGCGCATAGGCGGCCATCAGCGCCAACAGCATGAGGGCCTGCCCAAGCTTGTATTCATGCAGGCGGCGGTAATCGATTTCGGGTTCTGAGGGTTCGGATTTTTCCAAACCGAACAGAATGACAAGACAGGCCGCCGCCCCGAGCACCGAGAGGATCTTGGGGAACGTGCTTGGCCAGACCGGGTTGCGGCGCATGAAGGGCGGGATTTCACCGTCCATGGTGACAAATGCAGTGTATCCGTAAATCAGACACACGCCCAGCAGGATCAGTGCGATCCATCGATCCAAGGCCATGCGACCCGTCCCCCTATGTATGTTTATTTTGTGCGCCACGACGGGCGGCAGGCTGTGTGGCAGAACGGTCGCCCGCTCTGCCACAACAAAGTTTTATCAGAGGAAGCCGAGCTTCTTCATCAGGTCGCCGATGGCCTTTTCCTGCGCTTCCAGGAAAGTACGGAAATCATCGCCGGGGTTGTGGATGTTGACCCAACCGTTGCGCGCGCGGACTTCTTCCCATTCGGGTGTGTCATACATCTTGGCAATGGCGTCCTGATAGGCGGCCAGCTTCTCTTCTGGCAGGCCCGGTGC
>CAYGQZ010000032.1:7251-13631 GCA_964352055.1 uncultured Rhodobacterales bacterium | reverse complement strand
GAGTTGATCGGGCTGTCCTTGCCAACGACCAGAGCGGCATAGTCGCCAATGGTGCCGGACACCAAAGTCAGGTCGCGAAAGCTTTGCGCGATTTCACCGGTCAACGAACGGATCACGATGGGGGTCGAGTTGACCATCAGCGTGCCTTCGTTGCTTTTGGCATTTTCGATCAGGAAAGCGATGGCCTTGCCGCCGCCACCGCCAGACATGTTTTCATAGGATGCCGTACCCACAAGGCCCGCGTTGGTCAGCGCTTCGCCCGTACCGCGCGCGGTTCCGTCCCAGCCACCACCGGCACCGCCGGGGATCAGAAAGTGTACGCTGTCAAGAACCTGATGCCCATCGGCCATGGCCGGGCTGGCAAATCCAAGGGCTGCAACAGCCGATGCAATCAGGGCGCGGCGGCCCAGTTTTAATGTCGTCATTTTTTCCTCCCATTTGACAACTGTCCGCAGGACGGCTCAGTTGAGCTTAAAAAACCATCTTAACCTGACACAAACCTGTCACAGATTGAAAACGGTAATCGCGAGCGCATGAAATTCCTTCTTGTCGAAGACAACCAAGAGCTGGCCCATGCGATTTCCGCGCGGCTTGGTCTTGATGGCCATGTCATTGATCATGCAGCGAAACTGGAGGATGCAAGTGCGTTCATCGCGACCACGGAATATGACCTGATCCTGCTTGATATCATGTTGCCGGATGGCGATGGCCGGACGTTCCTGAAACAACAACGGGCCAGCAATCTCGACACACCTGTCATCGTTCTGACGGCGCGCTCGCAGGTCTCGGATCGAATCGGTTCGCTGGATCTGGGGGCGGATGACTATGTCACCAAGCCTTTCGATCACGCAGAACTCGAGGCGCGATGTCGGGCCGTGTTGCGCCGAAAGGCGGGCAAGTCCCGCTCGGTTTTCGAGATGGGTGGCATCGTCTTTGATCCGGTTGCCGGGCACCTTGCCGTACAGGGCCAGGCCATCAAACTGCGCAATCGCGAACTGCGTCTGCTTGAGCTGTTGATCAACGCGCCGGGCCAGATCTTTTCGAAGCAGAAACTGGCGGACAGGCTCTTTTCCTACGAGGATAACGCATCTGACAACGCCATCGAAGTCTACATCGGGCGGCTGCGCAAACATCTCGAAGGGTCAGAGCTGAAAATCACCACCCTGCGCGGTCTTGGCTACCGGTTGGACCATGGCGGATAAGCTGACTGCTTCGGGGTCGCTCCGAAACCGGCTTGTTCTGACGCTGATCGGGGGCGGCGCGATCCTGGCCCTGCTGCTCTTTTTTGCGGTGCGGGACTTTGCAACCCAGATCGCTCAGCAGGGGCAGGACAATATTCTGCGCGCTTCCGTCACCTCGATCCTCGATGCGGCCTCCATCCGCGGAGGGGAGGCGGAAATCGACATTCCTTATGCGTCTTTCTCGATGCTCAGCACACCGTCCGACGACCGGGTGTTCTATGCGATCTACCGCGACGATGAATTCCTGTCCGGTTACGCGGCGCTTTCGCCATCCCCGCCGCCATCATCGGGGGGTACCACTTTCGCCTCTGGTACGTTTCAGGGCGAAACCGTGCGGACGGTCACGGCCACACGGACTCTGATCGGCGACGAGGGTCGCACCCTGATCCGGGTAACGCTGGCGCAGACGCAGGATGCTATGTCCGGCACGTTGCAGCAGATTTCACGCACTGCCGCATGGCTTGGGGCGGGGTTCTTTGCGCTGGCAACCTTGTTGTCCTTCTGGGCCACGTCCTCCACGATCGGGCAACTCATGAACCTGACCAACTCCGTGACGCGGCGCGGCCCGCAAGACCTCAGACCCTTCGAAAAACCGGTTCCAACTGAAATGCTGCCTCTGGTCACCTCCCTGAATTCCCTGATGGGACGTCTTGATCATTCGCTCAGCCAGTCCGAGGACTTTATCGCAGAAGCGGCCCACCGCATCCGGACCCCGCTGGCCACCGTTCGGTCCTACGCGGAGGCAACCTTGCAGCGGGTCGACAAAGCCGAAAACCGGCAGGCGATGCGCTCGATGGTGCGCGCCATCGACGAAAGCTCAAGGGCGGCGAGCCAGTTGCTGGATCACGCAATGATCACCTTCCGCGCGGATCACCTCGAACGGCAGGACATTGATCTGGTTGAGCTGGTCCGCGATCTGGTGCAACGGCTGACGCCGATTGCCGAAATGAAGGATCTGGAATTGACCTTCGAACATGACGACAGGGTGTCCTGTTCAGGCGATCCGGTCCTGATCCAGAACGCCGTGCGCAACCTGATCGACAATGCCTTGAAATACGCGCCACCCGAAAGCGCTGTGACAATCTCGGTGACGGCATCCCCACGGGTTCGGATCGAAATCTGCGACAGTGGTCAGGGGTTCCCTGTCGAAGAAGTGGATTTACTGACGGGCCGGTTCAAGCGGGGCCAGAATGCCGAAGGTACGATCGGGTCGGGCCTTGGCTTGACCATCGCGCGGGACGTGGCGGTGGCGCATGGCGGCCAACTGGCCTTGTCGAACAGACCGGAGGGCGGTGCGTGCGTTACAGTGTTGCTCTGATCCTGATCCTTTTGTCCTGGGGTGCAGCAGCTCAGGATTGGGAGGATCAAAAGACCTTCAACGCCGACGCATCGGGCCCGGTTCTGCGTGTCCTGTCCAGCACAGATACGGCGATCTTCGCGCCGATCATCGAAGGTTTTGTGGACACGAACAGCGACGTCGGAATTGAATATCTGGTCACCAGCACTGCCGAGATCGATGTCTTGTTTCGCGCGAACCCCGAGGCGTTCGATCTGGTGATTTCAAGTGCGATGGACCTGCAATTGAAGCTTGCCAATGACGGGCTGGCACTGCGGTTGCCGAATGTGACGCACTCGCCTTGGGCACAGTGGCGTCAAAGCCTCTTTGCCTTCACGTCCGAACCGGCTGCGATCGTGATCAACCGGGCAGCCTTCATCGGTCATCCGGTGCCGCAAACGCGCCAGGAATTGATCCAGGCAATGCGTGCGCGCCCGGACGTGTTTCGTGGCCGGATCGGGACCTATGACATTCGCCAATCGGGGCTTGGCTATCTGTTTGCCACGCAGGACGCGCGGGCATCCGAGACGTTTTGGCGTCTGATGGAGGTGATGGGCAGCCTCGATGTCCGCCTCTATTGTTGCTCCGGCGAGATGATTGACGATCTGACGACAGGCGAAATCGTTGTCGCTTACAACGTCCTTGGAAGTTATGCCGCCGCACGGCCTGAGGTTCACGAGAGCCTTGATATCATCCTCCCCTCCGATTTCCCGACGACGATGATGCGCACGGCGATGGTGTCGCGTGATACCCGCGCGCCGGAGCCTGCCGCCGATTTCATCCAACATCTGATAGCCTTGCAGTCCAAGGATGACCTTTTGCTGCCGCCTCTGAACACGCAACTCGATGATGCGGAACGCGCAGCAATCGCTCTGGAACCCGCGTTGATGACCTTTCTGGATGCGCTCAAGCGTCGGAAATTCCTGGCCGAGTGGGAAGATGCGGTGATACAGAAGTGAAGGCCATCAACTTTTCGTTTCCCCGCGCGGACACCTCCAAGACATCATGACTACCGTCTCGGCCGTTGGATCGCCCACAGCCAAGTGGCGCTGTGTTCGTTCGGATGCCGCCTCATTCCTCCTTTACAATCCATGGGTATCAGGTGTCTTGTCTTGCACAACAGAGCGAGTCCTGTGTCGATGAAAGGGAGCGATGCGTGATGAAGTCCTCGAATATCAAAACCCCAATGGGCGGTCGGCTGACGCTTGGCTCTGCGCTTTTGGCAGGCGCAATCGGGTTGTGCGCAGCGCCTGTCGCGGCTCAGGACACGCCTGCAGCAGTGGACCCCGCAGCGCTTCAGGCGCTTTTCGATATGGCCGAACGGATGCGCGCACTGAACTCGTTCACCATCACGGCAGAGATTGCGTCCGAGATTGTCCTGACAACGGGCGAGCGTTTGACGTCGATCGATCAGGTGCTGCTGGACGCTCACAATGGCACGAACCTGCGCATCGAAAAGACCTCGCCGACCCGCGAACGCATCTTCTTTTTCAACGGTGAAACCGCCACGCTCTGGGCGCCGGTCGCCCGGTTTTACACATCGACCGCGTTCAGCGGGACCAACGCAGAACTGATTGCGCATCTCTCAAATACCTATGGCTTTGAGGCTCCGCTCAGCGATCTGTTCCTTCTGGGCACAGGCGAAGACGACGCCGATGCGATCACCCAAGCGCGCTATCTGCGGCCTGCAAACATCGGTGGGCGTCTGTGTGGGCAATATGCCTACCGGTTCGAGAATGCCGACTTGCAGATGTGGATCGACACCGCCGAGGGCGGCTTGCCCTGCGCCTACCAGATCGTGGATCGTACGGACGAGGCCAGTCCGACGTTCTTTGCGACACTGGACATCGAGACAATTGTGAACCTGGACGATAACCGCTTTACGTTCGTGCCGCCGGACGGTGCCATTGCGATCCAGTTCGAAGCTGTTGCGGAATAAGGGGGTGACTGTCATGAAAAGATTTCTTGGTACAATCGCATCGGTCGCATTGATCGCGCCAACGGTCCCATCCTTTGGCTCCATGGGCATTGTCGCTGCCGTGGCTTTCCCGTCGGCCCTTGTAACCTTGTCGGGTGCCCCGGCCGAGGCGCGTGGCGGCGGCGGCGGAAGAGGCGGACGTGCACAAGCAGGTGGCGCGCATGCGGGTGGTCAACGCCATGTCGGCCATGGGTCCGTCAACAATCACGTGAACCGTGACGTCAATCGGAACGCCAATATCAACCGGAACGTCGATATCGACCGTGATATCGATGTCGACGTCGATATCAAACACCACTATGGCCACTATGACGATCACGATGTGGCCAAGGCCGTTGTGGCGGGGCTGGTGATCGGATCGGTTGTGAATTCGATTTCAAACCAGTCGGATTGCGAGACGCAGCAAGTCGGCAATGCCTCATATCTCTACTGCGACGGTGTGTGGTACCAGCCGCAATACTCTGGTTCGGCTGTGACCTATGTGGTCGTGGATCAGCCCTAGCGCCCGGCGCGCGCCGCATGTTCGGGACAGGGTGGCGCGCGGCAAAGCTTCAGAATTCGCGGAAGGTACCGAGCCGCGTCCGAAAAACCGGTTCGTCATGTCGGCGCGTCTTCGCGCATCAGCCCTTTTGACTTCAGGTCGGACCAGAGCTCTGACGGGATAACGGCTTGGGCCGCCTGCAGATTGCCCGCCGTTTCCGATACGCCCTGGCCGCCGGGTATGACGGCCACATGGGCGGGATGCAGGAGCGGGAACTGAAACGCGGCATCAACCATGCGAACGCCGTGATCGTTGCACACATCTTCGATGGCGTTGACCCGATCAATGATATCCTGCGGAGCCGGGTCATAATTGTACCATGCCGGTTTGCGCGCGCCGGTCGCGAGTATGCCGGAATTGTAGGGACCACCCGTGACAATCCCGATCCCGCGCGCTTCGCAAAGCGGCAAAAAGCTGTCGAGCGCCTTCTGCTCCAGCAGGGTATAGCGCCCCGCCAGCAAGAACAGGTCGAAATCGCCGCGCTCGGCCAGTGTCTGGCACACTTCCCATTCGTTCACGCCGCCGCCGATGGCCTTGATCACACCCTGATCGCGCAGCGACACCATCGCGTCATAGCCGCGGCCACCGAAAAACTCTTCGATCCGCATGTCTGAAATTTCCTTGGACCCGTGCGAAAAGATGCACAGGTCATGGACATACAGAATGTCGATCCGGTCGACACCCAGACGGGAAAAGGAATGCTCGAACGAGCGCATCACACCGTCATAGGTATAGTCATAGTGCTCACGGCGTTGGGGCACGTCGAACCATTTGCCTTCGCCATCACGATGTTCGGGCGCGCAGGCCTGGATCAACCGGCCGACCTTGGTGGACAACACGTACTCGTCACGCGGTTTGCCCCGCAGAAATGGGTTCAGGCGGGTCTCGGACAATCCCATGCCATAGAGCGGGGCCGTATCGAAGTACCGCACACCGCCGTCCCAGGCCGCATCCAGCGTCGCACGCGCGTCCGCGTCGGTGATGGCCCGATACAGGTTGCCCAAGGGTGCAGTCCCAAACCCAAGTTCGGTGAATGTCAGCCCGCCATTGTTCAGCCGGTCCCAGTGCCGTGTCTTGAGGTCCATGCGTTTCGTCCTTGTTTGCGTGTTCGTTTCGACCTTATCGCAGTTTCCTTTTGGGTGAACAGCCCGCCATTCCATCGGTGCGCTCCGCGCAAACGGATCACGGGGCCGCGACGTCCTTGAACACCTGGGCGGGCTGCCTTGTCAAAATGTGCATTTTGTGTGGAAAAGTGCACGTTTTCGATCTGCTTGATCGGGACGC
>CAYGQZ010000032.1:4648-7151 GCA_964352055.1 uncultured Rhodobacterales bacterium | reverse complement strand
AGTCGGCCATGTCCACGGGCGCCCTGGTCGGCCACCTGTCTTATCTGTTGCTTGTGGTATCAATGATCATGAGGGTGATGTGGGTCCTGCGGGTCCTGGTCATCTTGTCCGCCTTTGCAGCGATTGCTTATGACATGATCTGGCTGAAGGATCCGGTTGGCGTCTTTTGGGAAAGCCTTTTGGTTCTGGTGAACATTGTTCAGTTGAGTGTGACTTACTTCCAAAACAGAGGCCAGAAATTCGACACACTGGAGTCTTCCTTTGTTCACAGTGCGTTCCCCGGCCTCAGCAACACCCTGAAGCGAAAAATCCTCAGACACGGGGAATGGGAGGTTGTGGGTGTGGGCACGGAACTGACCAGAGCCGGAGAGCCGGTCAGGCACCTCATCTACCTTGCTGAAGGCGAAGCCGAGATCACAGTGGGCGGCCACGTGGTTGGCTATTGCAGAACAGGTGATCTGATCGGGGAACTGACAGTTCTTTCAGCGAAACCCGCGACCGGAACCGCCATCACCATGGGTCCGACACGCTGTTGGACAATCCCCGGCGATGTGCTGCGAAAACTGGTCGCATCAAATGATGAGATCAGTCAGGCGGTGCAGGCCTGTTTTCATCTGAGCATGCTGTCCAAGCTGGTGGCCGCAAATCGTCAATTGGGAAACTCCGGCGGCTTGAGAGAGGCTGAAACCCGATAATCTTGCAATCAGACCGGACGCGCGCGCGGTTTGCAGATCACAGCGGTTTCGTTCGCGGAAAAAACGATTTCCGTGTAATGCCATTGGTAATTTCGCATAGTCACACAATCGGAACTTCTGACCGAGGCCGACGCCCTTGTCGTCGGTTTCCATACAAAGCCTCAGTCCACGTTTGCGTTGCGCAGCGATTATTGGCTACGTTCGTTTCAAGGATCGGGAAACCATGACACACGAGCCAGACAAACCGGAAGTCTTTAGCGAAGCGGCCTGGAGCGACGTTATCGTTGCGGTTGACCGCACCTATTCCGAGCTTGTCGCCTATCAGGAAAGACTGGAAACCCAGAACCGGGAACTTGATGATTTGCGCCGGTTCATGGCCTCGGTCCTGTCTTCGGTCTCAGACCTCCTGCTGGTGGTGGACAAGCAGCACATGATCGAGCGGACAGGCGGGTCAGTCGAGCAGATCCTTGGCAAGGGGCATCGTGCCCGGATCAAAACACTGGTCGACGATCTGGTCACGCCAGAGGCACGGGACCGGTTAAAGAAGGTGATCGATCAGGTCATTTTGACCCGCTTGCCCGAAACGCTTGAGATCGAAATTGTCACGGATGCCGGGCCGACTCCTCTGGAGCTGAGTGTGGGGCCGCGACTGGACGAGCGGGGCCGCAGCCGGGGGGCAGTTCTGGTCGGTCGCCCACTTGGCGAGTTGAAAAGCGCCTATGCCAAACTCGAAGCCAGCCATGTGGCCTTGAAAGAGGCGCAGAGCCATCTTGTGCGCAACGAAAAACTTGCCTCGCTTGGACGGCTTGTCGCCGGTGTGGCCCATGAGTTGAACAATCCGATCAGCTTTGTCTATGCAAACACCCATGCGCTGGAAAAATACACCTCGCGTTTTGAAACTTATTTCGAGGCTGTCCAGTCAGGGGCGGACAGGGCCACCCTCGTTGCCTTGCGAGAAGAGCTTAACCTCGACCGCACGCTCAAGAACCTGCGCAGCGCAATTGACGGCGCGAAAAACGGTGCTGAACGCGTGCGCGATATTGTCGAAGACTTGCGCCGACTGAGTGCAGAAGGAACCGGCGAGGTGACCGATTTCGATCTGATGACCACGACGCGCACTGCCGCAGACTGGGTCATCAGAGGTACAGAAACCCCCGTGAAGGTCGAATTTGAGGGCACCACACGACGGCAAGCGCTGGGCAACCCAGCACATGTGCAGCAGATCGTGATGAACCTTGTCCAGAATGCCATTGATGCGCTGGCCGAGACACCTGATCCGAACATCTGCATGCGCGTGTTCGAGCGGGGCACTCAGGTTGTGCTCCACGTGGTCGACAACGGGCCGGGGGTGCCCGAAGCGGTGATAAAGTCGGTGTTCGATCCCTTTTTTACCACCAAGCCCGTGGGCAAGGGCACCGGGCTTGGTTTGTCGATCTCTCACAAGATCGCCGAAGAGCATGGCGGATCGCTGACCTTGTTTGACACCGGGCCAAAGGGCACATGCTTTGAGTTGGCGCTGCCAATCGAGGGGGAGAAATGAATATTCTGTGGCTGCAATCCGCTGGTTGCGGCGGATGCACAATGTCGCTGCTCTGTGCGGAAGGGCCGGGCGTGTTTGACCTGCTGTCCGGCGCCGGTATCTCGTTCCTGTGGCATCCGGCCTTGTCCGAGCAAAGTGGAGGAGAGGTCAGAGACATATTGCACAAGGTCGAGACGGGCGCCTTGCCGCTTGACGTGTTGTGCGTCGAAGGGTCCATCCTGACAGGGCCGCGGGGGACAGGAAAATTCCAGATGCTGTCGGGGACAGG
>CAYGQZ010000032.1:0-4548 GCA_964352055.1 uncultured Rhodobacterales bacterium | reverse complement strand
ATTTGTCCGAGGATAGCCTCGATCAATTGGGCCGTCCGCTCTTTTACGCCGAGAACCTCGTGCACCATGGCTGCCCCAAGAACGAGTTCTATGAATACAAGGCCAGTGCCGAACACCTGAGCCAGATGGGCTGCATGATGGAACACCTGGGATGTATCGGCACGCAGGCCGTGGGCGATTGCAATATACGCGGCTGGAATGGCGGCGGGTCCTGCACCCGTGCCGGTTACCCTTGCATCAATTGCACCAGCCCCGAATTTGAAGAGCCGAACCACCCCTTTACCCAGACCCCCAAGTTTGCGGGTATCCCCGTGGGCTTGCCGTCGGACATGCCCAAAGCCTGGTTCATGGCGCTTGCATCCTTGTCCAAAGCCGCAACGCCACCCCGTCTTGCACAAAACGCAGTGGCCGATCGGGTCAAGGTTGTGCCCAATCTGAAATCGGGCAAGCAATGACGGCGCGCAATCTGCTTGTGGGTCCGTTCAATCGTGTTGAAGGTGATCTTGAAATTCGCCTTGAAATCGAAGAGGGCCGCGTCACCCGCGCGTTTTCGAATTCGCCCATGTACCGCGGGTTCGAGCCCATGATGCTTGGCAAGGCCCCAATCGATGCGCTTACGATCACCCCTCGGATTTGCGGGATATGTTCGATCAGCCAGTCTTCGGCGGCGGCACTCGCCTTGGGGGGTGCGGCAGGCCGTAGCCCCGCACCGCAAGGCGCACTGGTCGCGGCCATCCTTCACGCGATCGAAAACGTTTGTGATCACCTGACACATTTCAACCTGTTCTTTTGCGCGGATTTTGCACGCCCCGCCTATGCAGGTCGCGCCTGGCATGGCCGTGCGGCAGAACGGTTCACGGCCATGGAGGGATCCGCCGTGCGCACATGTATCGAGGCGCGCGCCCAGATTTTACAGATCGTTGGCCTGCTGGGCGGGAAATGGCCACACACGCTTGCCATTCAGCCCGGGGGCGTGACCCGTGCACCGACCATGCGCGACCGTATCCGCATGATGTCCACCCTCACGGCCTTTCGCAGATATCTTGAGAAGGTTCTCTTTGGGGCCTCTGTTGAAGAATTTGCAGGCCTTGCCACAGCGCATGATTTGCGCAACTGGGATCGCGGCGATGCCGGCCTGTTCATGCAGATTGCGGCCGATCTTGGTCTGGATGCCATGGGCAAAGGACCGGGCCGCTATATGTCCTTTGGCGCATATCCCTTGCCCGAAGGGCGGCAGTTTGGGCCGGGTGTCTGGGAAAACGGGGTCCTGTCGCCTGTCGATACAACAACCATTCGCGAAGACCTGAGCCACGCCTGGATGCAGGGCGGTGACGTGCATCCCCTCCAGGGGCAGACGATACCCGACGAGGATATGGCAGACCCCGGATACAGTTGGTGCAAAGCGCCGCGTCTGGCGGGGCACACAATCGAGACGGGCGCTTTTGCACGTCAGGTCGTGGATGGTCATCTCGCAATTGTGGCGCTGGCTTCCGAGGGGTCGAACGTGCTGGCACGGGTTGCCGGCCGTTTGATCGAAGTCGCCCGCACGCAATTGCTGCTGGAGCAATGGGTGTCTGCGATAACGCCCGAGGCCCGGTTCATGGACGATGTGCCAACACCGAAGGACGGCGCGGGCGAGGGATTGGTGGAAGCCGCGCGCGGCGCTTTGGGCCATTGGATCCGGATCGAGGGCGGGAAAATCGCGGGGTACCAGATCATCGCGCCAACCACATGGAACTTCAGCCCCCGCGACGCGCGCGGCACACCCGGCCCAGTCGAGGCGGCACTCGAGGGTGCAGTGGTGGGCGACGGCGAAGATACCCCGCTGAGCGTGCAACACATTGTCCGCAGCTTTGATCCCTGCATGGTGTGCACGGTACATTGACCCAAGGGGTGCGTATCCGTGTGCGCGGCCAGGTGCAGGGTGTCGGATTTCGTCCTTTCATCTGGCAGCTTGCCCGGCGGTTCGGTGTGACGGGCAATGTGCTGAATGATCCCGAAGGTGTGTTGATCCACGCGCTGTCTGCCCACAGCGCTGGGTTTGTGGCGGCCATTGCGGCAGAGGCTCCGCCATTGTCGCGGGTGGATGCTGTGGAGACCGCACCGTTTGAGTTTGTAGAAGAACCGGAGCGGTTCGAGATTGTTCAGAGCCGGGGGGCCGGGTCAGAAACCCGGGTCACCCCGGATGCCGCAACCTGTGCGGATTGCCTTGCAGATATCAGAGGCGAAGACCCTCGACGCCATGGGTATGCGTTCACCAACTGCACCCATTGCGGCCCGCGTTTCACAATTCTCAATGGTCTTCCTTACGACCGGGCGCGCACAACGATGGCCGCGTTCGAGATGTGCCGCGATTGCGCCGAGGAATATGCCGACCCGGCAGACCGCCGGTTTCACGCTCAACCCGTGGCCTGTTCGACTTGCGGGCCGCAGGTCTGGTACGAAGATGCGCGTGGGCGGACAGACGATGCCATACCTGCCGCTGTTGACAGTCTGAAATCCGGAGCGATCCTTGCCGTCAAGGGACTGGGCGGGTTTCAACTGTGCTGCGATGCGACACAGCCGGATGCAGTTGCACAGCTGCGCGCGCGCAAACACCGGCCAGGCAAGCCGCTGGCCTTGACGGGCACTGCTAATCATATCGCGACCTATGCAAAAGCCAGCGACGCAGAATGGCATATGCTGACGTCTCCGGCCGCTCCGATTGTGCTGTTGGACAAGGCAATGGCCCTGCCTGATGCGGTTGCACCATACCAAATGCGCCTGGGGTGGATGTTGCCGTACACGCCTTTGCATCACCTGTTGTTGGATGCCTTGGATCGCCCCTTGGTGATGACGTCCGGGAATGTCTCGGGCGAGCCGCAGGTGATCGACAATGACGAGGCACGGCAGAAGCTTGCGCCGCTGGTGGATGGTTATCTTATGCACAACCGCGATATTGCGCGCAGGCTGGATGACAGTGTTGTTCAGACCACGCCGCATGGCCCGATGATCCTGCGTCGGGCGCGCGGTGAGGTGCCCTCGACCTTGCCTTTGCCAGAAGGATTTGAGACTGCGCCGCAGGTTGTGGCCTTTGGCGGCCACCTGAAGTCGGCACTCTGCCTGATCAAGAATGGGCAAGCCCTGTTATCGCATCATCTGGGGGATCTGGACGACGCGCTGACATGGGATGAGTTCATCAAGGCAGACCGCGACTATGCGGATCTGTTTGATCACGCCCCGCAGGTCTTTGCCTGTGATTTGCATGATGGGTATCGGTCCTCGCAGCATGCGCGCGCACGGGCCGGATCGGCCACGCTGATCGAAGTGCAGCACCATCATGCGCATCTGGCCGCCTGTCTGGCCGAAAACGGCTGGCCGTGTGATGCAGGGCCTGTCGCCGCGATTATTTTGGATGGCCTGGGCCTTGGATCCGATGAAACCATCTGGGGCGGCGAGCTTTTGTTGGGCGATTATGCCGGGTTCAGTCGAATTGCGCATTTGTCCGCAGCGCCGTTGGTCGGCGGGCACGCGGCACAACGAGACCCTTGGCGCAACGCTGTCATGCGGTTGGACCAAGCGGGGCTGTCGGATCTGGCCGATAGGCTGTTTCCCGATCACCCCTTGGGCATTGTGCGGCAAGCCGCGCAGGCTGGGTTGAACGCAGTTCCATCGTCCTCGGTCGGCCGCCTTTTTGACGCTGTTGCGGCGGTCATTGGCCTCGCACCGGGCACGCAAAGCTTTGAAGGCGAGGCAGCGATGCGCCTGCAAGCCTGCGCCGCAGGTGCCTTTGACGATCCCTATCCGTTCGGGCCGAATTTGTGCACGAACCCATTGTTTCGGGCCATTGCCGACGACTTGGCTGCTGGACGGTCCACTGCCGCGATGGCCGCCCGGTTTCACGCCGGATTGGCGCAGGCTTTTGCGGCGTCGGCGCGGGCTTTGGTGCAGGACGGATCAGCCAGGGCCGTCGCCCTTTCGGGCGGGTGTTTTCAGAACGCCATGTTGCTGGACCTGACAGTGCAAGCACTCGGGGATGTGCCGGTCTTGATCCACAATAAGGTGCCTGCAAATGATGGCGGGCTTGCGCTGGGGCAAGCTGTGATCGCCGCCGCGCAGTCTTTGCCAGACCGGTAAGCGACTGGTCATCCGCGTCACGGACCGGTCAGCAAGCAGTCACTTTGCGACACGCGGTTTCCTGAAAATGAGGCGCTAGAATATTGCTTTGTTTGGGTAAATACTGAAATCCGATGTTTCGGCGGATTGTTTGGAAACCGCACTGCATCCCTTTGCATACTAAGCCAGAGACCGTCCGTCCCGCCACCTCGCTGGCGCGACACTGGCACGAAGGGAGCCGACTTTGGCAGATATCGAAACATTCTATGACGTCATGCGCAACCAGGGGATCACCCGGCGCAGTTTCATGAAATATTGCTCGCTCACGGCATCGGCCTTGGGGCTGGGTCCGGCCTTTGTGCCGCAAATCGCCCACGCGATGGAGACCAAGCCCCGCACCCCGGTGATCTGGGTTCATGGGCTGGAATGCACCTGCTGCTCCGAAAGCTTTAT
>CAYGQZ010000031.1:21798-24531 GCA_964352055.1 uncultured Rhodobacterales bacterium | reverse complement strand
CACAAGAACCGGAGGGTCAAATGCCACGTCTCATGCTCATTCTCATCCTGCACATCTTCATCGGGTCCACCGTCGCGGGCTCTGCCGTTGTGCTGGCCCTTGTCACCGGTTTCGACACCCTCGGCCCCATCCTGATCATGGCCGCCCTGGGCTTTCTCGCGGCCTTCCCGGTCAGTTGGTTCGTGGTCAAACGGATCTCGGACACGGCCTGAGGCAGCTTGCGCCAGATCAATGCGGCCCGCGCAAAACGGGCCCATCCTGCCCGCACCATTTCAGGAGGCACCCCATGGATATCGCAAAGCAACAACAGATCCTGCGCGCGCGCCGCGCCGAGTTGGCCGCCAACCTCTCCGAGATCGAGCACCAGCTTGACGCCCCCGCCACCCGCGACTGGGAGGATCGCGCCTCTGAACGTCAGGGCGACGAGGTGCTCGAAGCGTTGGGCCATGCCGAGCAGAACGAGTTGATCCGCATCGATGCGGCCCTCGACCGGATCGACAAGGACGAATACGGGTTCTGCCTGAAATGCGGGTCCGAGATTTCCGAGGCCCGTCTGACCCTGCTGCCGGATGCGCCGCTGTGCAAAGACTGCGCGGTCTGACCGCGCCGCCCCGGCCTCAGTCGCGCGACACTTTCCCCGTGATCGGATTGATCAGCCGCCCCTCGCGTTTCCACACGCGGTAGGTCTCGTCGTCCAGCCCCTTCGCGGGATAGCCGCTCTGATCCGGCATCACCATCTGCATGCGCCGTTCGTTGATCGCCGCCGCCATCCGGTCGGCATCCACCAGCGCCCGGTGCATCGCCTCGTTCGGGTCCATTCCCAGCGCCCGGTGCAGCACCCGTTCGTCGTTCATCGAGATGATCGCGCAGGCCGGTTTGCCGTGAAAGGTCAGCCACAGATGCCCGCGCTCTTCGGTGACGAATTTGAGGGCCGGCGCGCCTTGCCGCCGCAGCCCCGTAAAAGAAATCTTGCGAATTTCGGTTGCCATTGTGTCGCACCTTTTGCAGCCCAAACCAAATTGCGCATTTTGCGACCCAAACTGTGCGTTTCATGCAAAACGGCCCCGAAACCGCGTCTCGGGGCCGTTTGAAACTGTGCATTTTCGGGCCAAAACTGCGCGGTTTCGACCCTATCCCGCCCCGCTCAGCACGCCGTTAAGCCACCGTGCGGATCGGGCACGTTTTATTTGTACCCAAAGGCCGCGTTCGGCATCCAGTCCGGTTTGCCCTTGCCTGCACGCATGTGAAGGCAGGATGTGCCCACCCGCTGGAAGTATACGGCCTCCAGCGCGTACCAGCCCGCTTGCGGCACTTCGACCTGCACATCCTGCGTCTCAAAGCACGGAATCCGCCGGTTGTGATAGCCGACCTGCTGGCCGCCAATACTGATATCCAGCCCATCATTTGTAAGAAAATCAATGGTATAGACGCCGGGGCTGTCAAACTTGACGTAGCCCGTGATCTCTGCGGCCACGTGATGCGCCTTGTCCGACGTCAGCGTCAGATCCCCATCCGCTGTATCGCGATAATCCAGCCCCGCCAGCGGCTTGCCCGGCTTGGCCCGCTTCAAGGCCTGCACGGCCTGGTTGAGTGTCTTGACGTCCGGCGGATAGGCGTATTTCACCGCCAGCCCCTGCTTCAGCCCCGTCGGCTGCGGGTTGGCCGGTTGCAGTTTGAGCGGCGCCGCCCAAGCCGTTGCCGCAACAAGCGCGAGCACGCAAGCTGCTGTTATTGTTCGCAAATAAGTCATTCATAACTCCCGATAACGCGGCCACTGTTCCGCGGCCCTGGTGATGCCGAAGTGTAGATGGACCACGGTCCGTTTGACAACCTTTCCTTCGAAACTGTGATCGAATCAGGAGCTCCCGGGTGCGCGGTAAAACAGGTATCTGTCCGGCGCGATCGTGTCCGGCCCCGCAATCTGCTCAAACCCCACAAGCGGTTGCTGCGACAGGACAAGCCCGCCCGGCACCATCACTGCCGCAATATAGGGGCTCAGCTTGCCCCCTTCGGCCACGTCTAACTCTTTGACACCAAAACCAAAATCATAATGCGCAAGGGCCATGCGCCTGCCTTCGTCCGCCATACGCCGCAGCACGTCTTCGGCTTCACCCTTCAGGAAATCCGCGTCCGGGGGGACACAACTCGGGTGGCATTCAAGGATCCGGTCGATCACCCAGATGCGACGGCCTTTGATTTCCTGGCGCAAGTGGTCATAGGTGCGCCCATTGCCCAGCCCCATCTCGAGCACATCGCCCTCCAGATGTCTGATCTGATCCGCCGCCCAGTTGATCCCGTCAATCTGCGCGGTCAGGCGGCGGCGCATTGATTCCAGTCTGCTCATATCTCATTCTCCATGGCCCAAGGGATGGCCCCGCCCGATTGCATTTCATTCCAGAAGGCCTCGGTAAAGGACCAGATTGCGGGGCTGTGTACAAGGTGGTGAGTCAGCAAACCAAACGGCTCAATATGGTCTACATGCCCCTCTGCTCTGTCCGACAATTGCGCGGCGATACCGGCAATCAATTGGTCAGGATCCACCAGATCCCGCGTCCCGCTCCACCAGATCGGGTCCACATGTGTGTTCACGATCTTGAGGCCAGCGACAGACGGGCTGGACCGCGGCCTGTAGGTCGACAGCACCTGGTATCCCTGCGCGGCCAAACCTTCGGTCACATCGGAATTGATCCGGTTCCACGGAGGCACAAACATCCGTCGCAGGTCCGCTCCAAA
>CAYGQZ010000031.1:20311-21698 GCA_964352055.1 uncultured Rhodobacterales bacterium | reverse complement strand
TCGCGTTGCAAGATCACTTCGATTGCGGGCAAAGCGGCCAGTGCATCTGCGCGCAAGCCTTGCTCGACCTCTCCGCCGTCATCAAACGGGATCAGAACCGCGGGAACGCCGGATTGCAGAACATCCAGAGCCGTATTGTAACCAACCATGGAGACGGAGGCCGCAGCGGACATCATCAATTGGCGAAAGGCGGGCGTCGGTGCAGCAACACAGACATTGGACGGCGCGGATGCGCGCAGAGCCGCGCGGCGCGCCTCGGTTCCACCGACGAACAGGTGCCATTGCAGGTCCGGCAAGAGCGGGGCCGCCTCGCAGGCCGCATCAAACACAGCGTCGCCCACGCTCCCGCCACCTGCACTGACCAACACCTGCTGGTTCTGTTCATCAGATTGCGGCAGTGGCGCGGGGGCGACAAACCCCGTGTAGTGCAACTTTGTCGCCAGCGCCTCACTGACGGGCCAGCTTTGTTGCAGGCGCACGACATCCGGGTCCGAATGGACCAGTACACCGTCGTAGAAGTGCGCCATTATGTCGTCGGCAAACGCGGCTTTCTTCGGTTTGCTCGGCGGCGCAAGAATATCCCGGATCGAGCTTAGTATCACCGGACGTGGCTCCATGTTCTGCGCCGCTTCCAGAAGGGCCTTGAATTCGTTACGTAAAATGCGACGACCGAAGGGAAAGAGTTCGGTGATCATAACATCAGGCCCTACATCTGCCAGAATGCCCAGCAGGTGCTGCCGCCGCGCGTCAAGCAAGGCATCACTGGCCACGTCGCCATGTTCTGTCAGCAGTGTCGTGAAATCTGTGCCGTTGGATTGCAAGGGCGAAAGTTGCTCAAACCGCATCCCGGCGGTGTCAAAATGCGCGACCGCTGTGCCGCCACTGACCACAGTCACACTATCTCCTGCGGCTGCAAATGCGCGGCCAAGGGTCAGAGCGCGCGCAAGATGGCCCGTGCCCAGCAAATGAGTGACGACGATCATCACCTTCATGGCGCGACCCGCAGCAATCGAACAGGATCAGGTTCCGCACGCAAGACACCGTCAGCGATGTGGATGACAAAAAGCCTGTCCCGCTTGATCCGGAACGGGGCCGGACCTTCAAAGTCCCAGCCGGTTGCAACGGCCATCAGGACGCGCATGATCCCGATGTGACAGATGGCAACAGTGTCGCGGGTCAAAGCATGCGCCCATGGCAACAGCCGATCACGGACTTGCCCGGGGCTTTCACCATTTGGCGGACAAAATTCCCAGCCCCAGTCTTCGATATCGCGAAAGCCACTGTCTGGATCGGCACGCAGGTCAATGCCCTTGCCGCCTTCCCAATCGCCCCAGTCCATCTCGATCAGACCGTGATGAACCTGCGGCACATGTCCCGCGACGATCTG
>CAYGQZ010000031.1:18156-20211 GCA_964352055.1 uncultured Rhodobacterales bacterium | reverse complement strand
GCAATCAACTGATAGGATGCAAGCTTGTCCCCATGCCGCATCATACCGACATTCAGCATTGGCCCTTGCCGCGCGCTTTCTTTGGGCAATGTGTGTCGCGACAGGAACGGGGCAAGATGGGTCAATTGCTGGCCATCGGGCGCATCGCGGCGCAAGGTTTCCGCATCACGGTGCGTGAAGTAGAATATCGTGTCGGCGCTGTCACTGGCTGCTTCCGCTGCGGCGGCAAATCGGGCCCATGGGCCAAAAAGCCGCTTGCGCGCGCGCGTGCTCTCGATCTGAAAATAGGGAATACCAAGCGCGTGACTGACCGACGGCCCGATCAGATCCGGTGCCTTGTAGTAGTTGTGATACGTCACCCACGCCCGCCATGTTTTTGCGGCCGGGGCTTGCAGCAGCAGATCAATTTCCGCCTTGGCGCGTTGCATCAACTCGGATTGATGGGCCTTGTCGCCCCATTTGTCATAAAGACGCAGTTCGGAAACAAGCTCCACCCGGTACCCGGCATACTCAAGGGCCTCCATCAGGGCACGCGCCATGGCGCGATCGCCGGACGGGACAGAGTGGTTCGGGGACTTTAGCGGGGCGAAAAATGCAATCGTCATGACTGGTCCGCCTTGACCATGGTCGCGCGCAGACGCTGGGCCAGATGATCAATGCCCGGCTGCATCTGAAACTCTGATTGCAACCGCACGAATGCGGCCTGTGCCATGGCAGCCCCCAGAACAGGGTCGCCCGCCAGCCGGACCATGTGCGCGGCCAGCGCGCCGGGTGCGTCATCACTCAGAACCCCGTGCGCGCCGTCCTTGATGAATTCCGGGATGGCCGACACCGGCGTCGACAGGATGGGCAACAACTGGCTGGCGGCCTCCATCAGCACATTGGGCAACCCGTCCCGATCTCCGTCTGCCGCCACCCGGCTGGGCAGCACGAAAAGGTCGGCCGCACGCATGGCTTCGATCACTTCGGGCTGATCGCACGCGCCACGCCAGGTGATCCGCTCGCTCAGGTTCAAAGCATCGGCCTGCGCGCGCATCTCTGCGCCCAGCGCACCGCCACCAATATGCGTCCAATGCCAGTCGATCTCAGCGGGCAGCAGCGCAAGCGCGCTGATCAACCGATCAAACCCTTTTTTCTCGACCAGACGACCGACAGACATCATATGAAAAGGCGCATCCGGCGTCCGCAAGGGTCGCTGCGGGGGCGGTGGAAACCGGTTCAGATCCAATCCGTGATAGACCAGATCAACCGGCGTCGTCTCTGCCAGCGCATTCAGATGCTCCGCCCCGAAGGCGGTACAGGTGGCTCCAAAGGACGCTCCGGCTGTCTGATGGCTGAGTTTTTCGCGCAAGTCCCATTCCGGTGATGTCCAGATATCCTTGGCATGCGCCGAGAAGGACCAGGGCAATCCCCTGAGCATAGACGTGTAACGGGCGACGGATGAAGGTGTGTGCAGGAAATGGGCATATATGGCGTCGATATCCTGTGGCATCTCGCGGCCCATGACACAGGCCTGCCCGAAGCGGCGCACGCGATTGCGGGTCTTGTCGCGGCGCCAGTCTTGGATGAATTGTCGAATGGCCTTGCCAAAGCCGGATTGAAACACAGCCCACCCAAGCCCGCGCAGCACGCGCACGGGTTCCTGATGCAGGTATTCAGGCAGATACAGCACTTTGGCGCGCAACTGGTCATGCAAGGGATGGGTCTTGTGATCGGTCGGATGGCGCAAGGACCAGATCTCGAAATCCAGGCCCGCCCGTTCAAGCGCCAGCAATTCCTGTGCGATGAAGGTTTCAGACAAACGCGGCCACCCCTTGACCGCGATGGCAAGCCGGGACGGGTTCCGGGTCATTCGGCGGCGTCACTCACACGTTGCGACATCAGATGACGCGCACGCTCGATCACAACGTCAAGGCCGTCCAGCAGGCCATCCGCCCCGGCCTCCGAAGGCCGCTTTTGATCTGGCAACGCGCGGATGGCGGCGATCATGCTTTGCGGGGTCAACCCGTCGCGGAACTCATCAAGGTTGCGGACCAGTCCAATTTCCTCGGCCCG
>CAYGQZ010000031.1:0-18056 GCA_964352055.1 uncultured Rhodobacterales bacterium | reverse complement strand
AGGAAAGGGCCATAAACAAGGACCGCATGCGGCAACAGTGTCGGGTCCTGCTCGTAGGCCTGCAACACCAGATCCACCATGGCTTGCCCGTCGCCGCCGCCACCCGGAGTGATCAGCAGATACGGAGTGTCCGGCACGTCTGCGGGTTCAAGAATTTCACGCCTCAAATACCCGGTCCAGTACATGCGCCTGCGCGCCGCATCAGACAACGGCAACCCGGCCGTCGGATCATACACATCCTTGACACCGTAGACCCATGTTTCATCGTAAAAGGTCTCGGTCGCTTCCACGGCGCCCTTGCGGGCCCACTCCGCGGCCAGGACTTCGGGCTCGTCCAGCACATCGCGCAGGCCAAGCACAATCCGGGTCTTGCCCTTTCGGGTCAGCCGTTCAAGGCTTGGCAGCAACTCGCCCCGGAACCCGGTCGGCTCCTTGTCAACGATAAGCAGGTCAGGTTCGTATTGCTCCAGCGTGGATTGGATCAGCCCCGCCCGCAGGTCGGTTGTCGCATCGATGTCCATGCCGCTGGCCTGACTGACATAGGACCCATCGCCCAGCTTTTTCACGCCCGGCAAGCGAATGTGATCCACCGCTTCGGGAAAGGTAAAACGGCCAGCAACCGGGCTGCCGGTCAGGATGATGGCGGATGTCGCGGCGCCGCTTTCGGTCAGGGCCGAGGCCAAAGTCCGACTGCGGCGCAAATGACCAAGGCCGAACGTGTCGTGACTGTACAGAACAACGCGGCGCGGGCGTGCCCCAATCTGCGTCGGCGCTGCAGGTGTTGATTGGCCCATAGTGTTCATCTTTGTCTTTTTGTCTCTCAGAGCATGAAACCCGTTCCTGCCCAGAGAATCTTTCGCGCCGTATACCACAGCCATTCAATTTACCCAGACCCCGCGCCTGCGCATCACATCGCGGGATCCGAATAGCCTTGCACCGTTCTGCTCAGATTATTGCAAATTGTCGAGTGCTGGTTCAAAATTGGTGCGCTCCACCGCGATCATTTACAATGACCTTGCTGCTGGCATAGCGTCTTTGTGAATAAACGGGACGGGCTGAAATTGATGCATCGACTGATTTTTGGGCTGTTGGCCTGTGTGCTCCTGGGCTTTGCAGTTCTGCTACCGAGCGGGACGGCGGCGCAGAGCCTGGCCAACGTGCTCTCCGAACCTGCCACAGAAGCCCAGACCGACATCGAAAGCATCATGCAGAGCGCTGCCAAGAACGGGGTCAGCGTGATTGTCATCGACAGGGACGGGCGCGTGCTCGGCCAGGGTGGCGAACCGGCCACGACGGTGTCAGCGTCGCCGACCAACAACTCCTCAACCCTCATGTCATTGCAGGACGATGCAACGGCATTTCGGTCTGCATTGGTCAGTCGGTTCGTGAACTTGCCGGATGCCTTCAACGAAGTGCTGTACATTCTGCGCGCCACAAGCCCCGATGGTACAATATTCGCCTATGTGGAGGTCCTGTTTTTCAGTCTGCTCTTTTTGAGTATTGGGATAGTCGTTCAACAGAAGGTGTATGGCCCCTACATTGCCAGAGGTTTCGTGGTCGCGCGGATCATCGAAACCCCCCAAGGCTATGCCGAGAAAATGCCGTTCCTGATGTTCCGGTTCTTCATGGGGGTCATCGGTATCGTGGTATCCATGGCCGTGGCCTACGCGCTTGGCTTGATCATATTCGGGCCATTGGAAGACCCGGCGCTGCAATTTACCGCTGCCCTGATCAATGCGGGGTTTTTCATGGTGCGCTTTGTCATCAGCATGTGGCGCATGATCCTGTCGCCGTTCCTCACGCAATACCGCATACCGCGCTTTTCGGATCAGGATGCCAAACGGCTGTACAACTGGATGTGCGTGGGCACGGTCGCGGGCATCTCGACCGTTCTTTTTGGCGTGTGGATCCAGGAATTGGGTCTGAATTTCGAAGTCTATGTGTTTCTCTATTCGCTGCTGTCCATCGTCGTGATGACGCAAAGCATTCTGCTGGTTCTGTTCAACAAACGATCCGTCACCGACGCGATCCTGAACGGGACGCCCCCTGCGGCGGCCACTTGGGTGCTGCGCAGCCTGTCCCGGCTCTGGGCCCCGATCTGCATTCTGTTTTTTGTATTCGCATGGGGTGACCAAACCTATCACCTGATCATCGGGGACCATGATCGCGTTCCCCTACTGGTCAGCGGATGGTTCATCCTGACGACAATTATCGTGGTCTACGGCATTCTGAATTACTTTATCGAACGCAGTTTTGCACGATCGCAGCAGGCAAGGTCGGAATACCCGACCACAGATGAGGGTGAGCCCATCCTGCCCAGCGATACGTTGCACCTCAAGCGCACCGGGCTTACGTCATTTCAGGGGCTGACCCAGCGTATAGCGGGCATCATTGCGTTTGTCGCGGGCGCTTACGCCTTCATCGCAATGTGGAACCCACAGACGGGCATGATGAGCGAAAGTCTGGCTGACAGGTCGCTCGATGTCATCGTCATCATTTTTCTGGGCTACATCGCCTATAACGCGTTCCGCATCTGGATCGACCAGAAGATCGAAGAAGAACAGGGCGACGCGGACGAAGGCGAACTCGGCGACGAAGGCGGCGGCAGCAGCGCGTCGCGCCTCGCCACACTCCTGCCCCTGTTCCGCAATTTCGTCCTGATTGTCATTATTGTCACCGGGTTCCTGATCGTGCTGATGGAAATGGGCGTCAATGTCGGCCCGCTCTTTGCCGGGGCCGGGATTGTCGGTGTCGCCGTGGGTTTTGGCAGCCAAAGCCTCGTGCGCGATATCTTTTCCGGGGCGTTCTTTCTGTTTGATGACGCATTCCGTCGCGGCGAATACATTGACGTCGGTGGGGTCAAAGGGACGGTCGAAAAGATCAGCGTGCGCAGCTTCCAGCTCCGTCACCACCTTGGCGCGCTGCACACCATGCCTTTCGGCGAAATCCAGGTCCTGACCAACTATTCGCGCGACTGGGTGATCATGAAGCTGCCCTTGCGCGTGACCTACGACACAAACGTCGAAAAAGTGCGCAAGCTGATCAAGAACCTCGGCGTCAGACTGCTGGATGATCCGGTCATCGGGGACAACTTTATTCAGCCGCTGAAATCGCAGGGCGTGATCGAGATG
The DNA here is from genome assembly GCA_964352055.1 of uncultured Rhodobacterales bacterium. Taxonomy (GTDB): domain Bacteria; phylum Pseudomonadota; class Alphaproteobacteria; order Rhodobacterales; family Rhodobacteraceae; genus Tateyamaria. The sequence continues at coordinate 14,925 of CAYGQZ010000031.1, read as the reverse complement.
CAGGACAGCGCCATGATCATCCGGGTCAAATTCATGACCAAGCCGGGCGATCAGTGGCTGGTGCGCAAAAAGGTCTACGAAGAGATCCGCGAACTCTTTGAACGCGAGGGCATCCACTTTGCCCACCGTGAAGTGACCGTGCGCCTGGCGGACGGCAAATCCGCCGAAGACCTGACCCCCAAGGATCGTCAGGCCATCGCCGCTGCCGCCCATGCCGCGATGGAAGAAGACCTGATGGAAGGCGGCGCAGCCGACGGGGACGACCGATAACCCCCTCGACATGGGCCGCAAAAAGGCATAGGCGCGCAAGCTTGGTGACTGGCATCGGCCGGTGACCCTTGATTTGTTAGGACCGATCCCTTGATGACACCGCTTCAGACCGCGCTGACCGCACGCGGCTACACCGAATTGACCCCCGTTCAGACTGCCGTCACCGACCCTGCGTTGATTGGCGCGGATATGCTTGTCTCTGCCCAGACCGGGTCAGGCAAGACAGTCGGTTTTGGCCTCGCCTTGGGGCCAACCTTGCTTGGGGACGCAGACAGGTTCGAAGCGGCAGATGCGCCTCTTGCACTGATCATTGCGCCAACCCGCGAACTGGCGATGCAGGTCAAACGCGAACTGGCCTGGCTGTATGCCGAGACCGGCGTCGTGATGGCCTCCTGCGTTGGCGGGATGGACATGCGCGACGAACGCCGGGCTCTCGCCCGCGGCGCGCATATCGTCGTGGCGACACCGGGTCGGTTGCGCGATCACATCATGCGCGGCTCGATCGATCTGTCGACCGTGCGCGGCGTCGTGCTGGACGAAGCCGACGAGATGCTTGACCTTGGGTTTCGCGAAGACCTCGAATTCATCCTTGGCGAATGTCCCGATGACCGCCGCACGCTCATGTTTTCGGCCACGGTGCCGGCGCAGATCGCGCGGCTTGCAAAAACCTACCAGAAAGACGCTGTGCGCGTCGCAACCCAAAGCAGTGGCAGCCAGCATGCCGACATCACCTATCAGGCGATGATGGTGGCCAATCACGATGCCGAAAACGCGATCATCAACGTGCTGCGGTTCCACGAGGCCCCCAATGCCATCGTCTTCTGCAACACCCGTGCGATGGTGAACCGGGTGACCACCCGCCTGTCCAACCGGGGCTTTTCGGTTGTGGCCCTGTCCGGCGAGTTGACCCAGTCCGAACGCACCAATGCCCTGCAGGCGATGCGCGACGGGCGCGCCCGCGTTTGTGTGGCGACGGACGTCGCTGCCCGTGGCATCGACCTGCCCAATCTCGAACTCGTGGTGCATGCCGAACTGCCGTCGAACCACGAAACCCTTCTGCACCGCTCGGGCCGCACCGGGCGCGCAGGGCGCAAGGGCACCTCTGCGCTGATCGTCACGGCCAAGGTCCGCGCCAAGGCGATGCGCATTCTCAAAGGGGCGAAGGTCGAAGCGGAATGGATCGATGCACCCTCGGCGGATGCGATCCGGGCGCAGGACGAAATCCGCCTGCTGGACGACCCGATGTGGACAGACGCCGTGACCGAAGGCGAAGCGGACATGGTTGCCAGCCTCGCCGCGCGGTTTGACGCGGCACAACTGGCCACTGCCATCCTGCGCATGCACAGCCTGCGCCACTCGGCCCCCGAGGACCTGTCCGAGGTCACAGGCGACAAGGCCCCCAAGGCCCGCGCGCCCTTTGGTCCCAGCGTCTGGTTCTCTGTTACCGGCGGGCGCAATCAGGGTGTCGAGGTCCGTCGCCTCTTGCCCATCGTGTGCAATGCGGGCGAAATCACCAAGGACGACATCGGCGCAATCCGCATTCAGGGCGACATGTCCTATGTCGAGATTCAGGAAAGTGCGGCAGATGGTTTTGTCGCTGCACTGGGATCTGACATGAAAGTCGAAGGGGGGGCGGTTGTCACCCGGCTGACCGAAGCACCCGCAGCCGCCAGCCAACCCAAACCCCGGTTTGAACCCAAGACTGGCGGCACGCCCGGCCCACGCGGCCCCAAGCGGGATTACGGCGACAAACCCGCGCCCAGACGAGAGCAGGACGATGCCACAAAACCTGCATCCTCCAAGCGCGTTTGGGATGCCGCGGCCAAACCCGCGCCGAAACCCAAATCACCCGGTCCCATTGACTGGGATGATGCGCCCGCGCCGCGCCACAAAAAGCCCAAACCGGGCGCAAAACCCGCCGCCAAACCAACAGGCAAACCAAGGTTCGCCAAAGCCCCTTCGACGCTTGAAAAAGCAGTCCGGGATGGCAGCGTCTCGGATCTGAAAAAGCCCCGCCACAAGTCCGGGGCCCAAGGCGCGCATGGCAGTGCTGCGCCAAAGGTGGGCAAGGCCAACAGCAAAAAGAACAAAGCACGCCGTGCCGCGGCCGCCGGTGGCACCCAACCGCCGCGCCGCAAATCGTAAGGCGGGTTTTAACCCGCCTTCGGTTCAGCTTTTGTACGGATCCAGACTGTCGCGCAGACCGTCGCCAAGGAAGTTGAACGCAAGCACGACGATGATGATCGGCAGCATCGGGATCGCCGTCCAGGGGTAGATCTCGATACTGGCAAGGTTCTGCGCATCGTTCAGCATCACGCCCCAGGACACCGCGGGGGCGCGCAATCCAAGGCCAAGAAAAGACAGTGCCGTCTCGCCCAGGATCATGGCCGGGATGGACAGGGTCGCCGACGCGATCAGGTGGCTCATGAAGTTCGGCAGCAAGTGCCGCCGGATCACCCGGCCCGGCTTGGCCCCCATCATTTCCGCCGCCCGCACGTATTCCTCTTCCCGCAACGAGAGGAACTTGCTTCGGACCGCCCGCGCGAGCCCCGGCCAGTCCAGCAGCCCCAATATGATCGATATGATGAAAAAGACCGACACGGGCCCCCAATTTGACGGCACCGCCGCAGAGAGCGCCAGCCACAGGGGCAATTCCGGCAAGGACCGCAGGATTTCAATGGCGCGATTCACCACCCAGTCTGTCACGCCGCCAAAATACCCGGCGATCGACCCGAAAAAGATACCCAGAATGAACGAGACCGTGATCCCGATCAGACCCACGGTCAGGGAAAGCTGCGCCCCGTAAGAGATACGCGAAAACACATCCCGCCCAAGACGGTCCGATCCGAAGATAAAGATCGTTGCCCCCTCGGGCGCGCAGAACAGATGGCGTTCCGACGGTATGAACCCGAACAGATTGTATTCCGTCCGCTTGCAGAAGAACTGCAACGGCATCGGCCGGGTTGTGTCGGTCTCATAGGTCCAGCGGAAATTCTCGAGGTCGGCCACCGCAGTTGTCGGGTAGACAAAGGGGCCGATGAACTCATCCTCATGCCAGAAGTTAATGGCCTGAGGCGGATGATACAGAAAATCCGCGCTCCGCTCATTCGGGGTATAGGGCGAAAAGAAACCGGCAAACGGAATGGCCATATACGCCAGCAGCAGGAAGATGCCCGAAATCAGCCCAAGCCGGTGCCGCTTGAATTTGCGCCACACCAGCACCCAGTTCGGCGCGTCCATGTCGGTGCGCTCAAGCGCCGACAGATCGATGTTCGGGTCATATGGTGCATCGTCGACAAAACGACCGTCGGGAAGTGTGCTCATCTTTCCTATCCTTCTCGCGCGCCATAGCGGATGCGGGGATCAAGCAGCACCAGCAGGAGGTCGGAAATCATCGTGCCGATCAGTGTCAGCAAGGCCACGAACATCAAAACGAAACCAGCAAGGAACTGGTCCTGCGATTTCAGCGCTGTCAGCAAGGCAGGCCCGATGGTCTGCAAGCCCAGCACCACAGACACCAGAACAGACCCCGAGACCATGGCGGGCAACAGGTTCCCGATATCGGCCACAAAGGGGTTGAATGCGACCCGCAGCGGGTACTTGGTCAGCATCCTTGTCGGGGAAAGACCTTTGGCAGTCGCCGTTTCCACATACGGTTTTGACAATTCATCCAGCATATTGGCCCGCAGACGCTGCATCATGCCTGCAGCCCCCGACGTCCCGATCACGAATGTCGGCACGATGAGGTGAATGAGAACGGATTTCACCTTGTCAAAGGACATCGGTTCACCCTCGAATTCGGGCGCCATCAAACCCCCGATCGGCAACCCAAGATATTTGTGGCCGTAATAGAACAGCATCAACGCCAACAGAAAGTTCGGGGTCGCGAGGCCCAGATAGCCGATAAAGGCGGTGGTGTAGTCGACCCAAGTGGCAGAGCGTGCCGCGGCCAGAACCCCAAGAGGCAACGCCACGAGGTAGACAAACAGGACCGCCGCCAGATTGACCAGAACCGTCAGCCAAAGTGCGTCACCCACGATATCGGCGACCGGGGCGTCAAACTCGAAAGACCAACCGAAATCACCCTGCAGCAATCCCGAAAATCCGTGTGGCCCGGGGGCAACGCCCACCCAGATGAGGTATTGCTCCCACAACGGTCGGTCCAGCGCGTATTCCTGCCGCAGAAACTCGGCCTTGGCGACACCCTCGGCCTGCCCGGTTGCGCGCAATTCGGCGATCTGGTTGGACAGATAATCGCCCGGGGGCAGGTTGATGATAATAAAAATCAGGACCGAAACAACGGCCAGCGTCAGCAGCATCGTCAGCAGACGATACCCGGCATAACGCAGGAACATCATTTGCTCACCTGCGCCACTTCCTGATCCTCGAAAAAGAATTCATCGATGCGATGGATCCCAAAATGCGCGCCCGGATCCCAGGCCCATTTTCCGAACTCGGGTACGTTGCGCAACCGATCCGAGACAACCACCGGCTGCGGGGCTTCGGACAGAATGCCAATACCATATTGCTGCTCGGAATGGATCTTGAGCATTTCTCGCCAGATCGATGTGCGCTCGTCCGGGTCGCTGGTCATTTGCCATTCCTGATTGAGTTCCATCAATCGGTTTGCAGGCTCGTCATCAATCGCCTCTCCTGCTGCGCCGCGTGTTTGAAAGTATTGGCCCCATTTCGGCCAGGCCAGAAACACCTGGTCTGTGGGTGCAAGATACGCGGGCGGGGTGTAGGCCTGCGGAATACCATTGTCCCATCCGAACCAGACCGACGCCATCGTCACCCCGGAAAAGACACGGTTGCGCAGGATATCGCGGTCCAGCGGGCGCATGATCAGCTTGATACCCAGATCGCGCCACGTGTCGGTGATGATCGTCAGTGCATTCTCGACCTCCTGGCGTTCGCCGGCAGTCTCGATCACAAATTCCATGGGTCGCCCATCGGGCAACAACCGGATCCCCGCATCGTTCCGTTCCGTCAGACCCATTTCATCGAGCATCACGTTCGCCGTACCGGGATCATAGATTGCCCAGCGCGTCAGGTTTTCGACGTCGAAAAACGGGCTCGACGCCAGTGCTGTCATGCCCCCTTCCTTGCCCAGCCCGAAGTACAAGGCGCGATTGATCATCCGGCGGTCGATCCCCATGGACAACGCGCGTCGAAACCGCGGATCGCGGATCACTTCGCGCCAGACCGGATCGGCAAAGTTCAGGTTCGGGTAAATTGCAATCTGACTGGCCGCGCCGTTCGCCCACAGATACGTCCGGTACGGGGCCCCATCGACTTCCCCTTTCTTCAGGATCGAAACATCCCGAAAATCAAGGCCGCGGGCTTGCAAGTCACTCTCGCCTGCGTTGGATTTTGCAGCGACCAATCCGGACCCCACAATATCCATTTCGACCACGTCAATGTAGGGCAGCTGGGTGCCACGCGCATCTATCCGGTGGAAATAGGGGTTCCGCACAAACTGATGGCGCGATGAACCGCTGACCGATGCCGGTTTCCACGGTTGCAGAGTTGGCAATTCGTGATTGTCGAACCGGTTCATGTTGTCCAGTTTGTTGTGCAGCGGTGCCCAGCCCCTGACCCGCTTGCTGTCAATCATTTCCTGCATCGCTTCGGGCGTGTTGAACGCCACGTGGAATTGCTTGAGATAATGCGCAGGCCGATAGATGAACGTGGGACTTGCTTCGGCCAGCCCCTGAAGGAAAGCCGGGTTGGGCCGAGGGAATTCAACGACAACAGTATGCTCGTCCGGAAATGTCATCGTTGCGATGTCATCCGCTGATCGCATGAGCTCGGGTGGGCCATTCGGGCTGAGCTCGGAGTTCTGCGCGACATGCGTCCACCAGTACTCGAAATCCGACGATGTGAACGGCGCGCCGTCTGACCAACGATGGCCTGGGCGCAAATGCATCGTGAAAATGCGTCCATCTTCGACCTCGATGTCCCGCAGGATGTCCGGCTTGAGCTGGTAATCCTGGTCATAGCCGACCAGTCGCGCATAGCCATAGACAACCATCTGCCGGATGTCTTTTGAGCGTGTGACCATGGTGCGCAAGGTGCCGCCCTGCTTGCCGAATTCGCGCCCCTTCGCCTCAAGATCAACGATCAGCGGGGTTTCGGGAACCCGCAAGGGGGCAGGTTCCATTTGACCACTGGCCACTTCTGCAGCCCAGAAGCTGCTTTCCTTTACGACCGGTTGTGCAATGGCAGGCAGGGCCATCAGCCCTGCAATCAGAATGGCAGTCAGTTTGTCAAACATGGCAACGTACCTTATGTCCGGGTTCAATCTGTACCAAGGCTGGTGCATCGTTTCCTTCAAACCGGAATGCGTCGGGCCAGGAGGCTGACGATCCCGCACCAAACGCGACCTCAGTCAAATCTATGGGCCGGTTCACATCAGGCTCCGGTTGAGCCGCAATCAGCGCCTTGGTGTAGGGGTGACGCGGGTTGTAAAACAGTGTTTTCGGTGGCGCCTGTTCCACGATCACGCCTTGCCGCATGACCGCGACTTCGTCGGCGATACGCGCAACCACGGCCAGATCATGGCTGATAAACAGATAGCTGAGCCCCATGCCATCGCGGATATCCTCGAGCAGAGTGAGGATCTGTTCCTGAACGGACACATCCAGCGCCGATGTCGGTTCATCACAAACCAGAAAGACAGGGTCCAGAGTCAGCGCGCGCGCAATCGACAAACGCTGGCGCTGGCCTCCGGAAAACGCGTGTGGGTAGCGTTTGAGCATATCGGGGTTCAGGCCGACCCAGCGCAGCATTTCCGCAGCCTTGTCCCGGCGCGAGGTTTTTGTACCGATGCCATGGATTTCCATGGGCTCGGTCAGGGCTTGTTCGACCCGCATGCGCGGGCTCAGCGACGAATAGGGGTCTTGAAAGACCATTTGTGCCTGCCGCTGAAACGCTATCTTCTCTGAGCGGGACATATTGGTGATGGAAACGGATTGTCCATCCGGATCAGGGCGAAAAATAACCTCGGCCCCCGGGTCGGGCACTTCAGCCCCCAAGGCGACACGCGCGCACGTGGTTTTTCCTGATCCGCTCTCTCCGACGACGGCAAGGGTTTTGCCGCGCTGAACCGCCAGGTTGACGTCGCTGCACGCACGGACTTGAGCCTTGGCCCGCCATCCCCCTGCCCGCATCACAAATGTTTTCGATACGTTGGTCAGCCTCAGGATCGGGTCATCCGTCATGACAGGTTTTGCAGGTCGCGCAACTTCCGGGATCATGGGTGCTGCTGCAAACAGCTTTTTGGTATACCCGTGGGCAGGCGCCCCAAGGACAACGGCCGCCGGACCGCTCTCCATCACATGACCTTTGTTCATCACGACGACGCTGTCAGCCATGTTCGCCACAACGCCCAGATCATGGGTCACCAGGATCATCGCCATCCCGGTGTCCCGCTGAAGATCCTTCATCAGACCCAGAACCTGCGCCTGTGTGGTCACGTCCAGGGCGGTCGTCGGTTCATCCGCGATCAGCAAATCGGGCTTGGCCACCATCGCCATCGCAATCATCGCGCGCTGACGCATCCCGCCCGACATCTCGAACGGATAGGACCGGTACGCGCGTTCCGCGTCAGCAAAGCCGACGCGTTCAAACATGGCCAGAACGTCTTTCTTGGCTGCAGACATGGACATGTCCCGGTGCAGCGTCAACACTTCGCTGACCTGGTTTCCGATCCGGTGCAATGGTGACAAAGAGCGCATAGGCTCTTGGAAAATCATCGAAATCTGGTCGCCGCGGATGTCACGGATCTGCCGTGGTGACAATGAAAGCAACTCTTGCTTGGACGCGCCCGCGCCGAACTTGATCATCCCGCTGCGCAGTTGCGCCGTGCCCGGCAAGATCCGCAAGATCGACCGGCAGGTCAGGGTCTTGCCCGACCCGCTTTCGCCCACAATGGCAAGCGTTTCGCCTGCGTTGACCGCGAAATTCACGAACGCCACGACGGGCGGTTCGGACCCAAAGCCGATTGACAGGTTCTGTACCTCGAGCAGTGGTGACATTCACCGTCCCTTTTGTGCGTTTTGGCTGGTGTCAGTGAAACCGATTCCGACGCATACGTCCAGCCATGCCTTCCGGAACGCGGGTCACGATCGCACAATACCGATGCGGCCACCGTGATTACGATCTACGGCTTGTTTCGAACTGTGCCGAACACCGTTCTTTTTCAAAGCTCCCCGTTACACGCATCGCACTCGACCAGATAATCGACCCGTGACGTCGCGGCGTTTGCCTAAGCGCTTGCCCTTTTTGCAGCGACCCTTAGGCTGCGCGATGAACCCGCAGGGCGACCAGCCCCTCGGGTCGATCAGCATCAGCGGAGGCCTTATGAGCGACAAGATTGCGTATTCCCGCCACGGCGACATTGCCGTTTTGACGGTTCAGAACCCACCCGTGAATGCGCTCAGCCAGGCGGTACGACAGGGCCTTGCGGATGGAATGGACCGGGCCGAGGCCGAGGCCGATGATGGTGTCCGCGCCGTTCTGATCGTGGGGGACGGTCGCGCCTTTTTTGCCGGGGCCGACATCAAGGAATTCGGCAAGCCGCCGTTGCAACCGCATCTGCCTGATCTGATCAACCGGATCGAAGCCTCGCCACTTTTGGTGGTGGCCTCGATGCACGGTGTATCGCTTGGCGGTGGATTGGAGGTGGCACTGGGCTGTCACTACCGCGTCGCTGTGCCCGACGCCATCATCGGCCTGCCCGAAGTTCACCTTGGCTTGCTGCCCGGCGCGGGTGGCACCCAGCGCCTGCCCCGTCTGGCCGGCGTCGAGGCGGCTCTCGAAATCATGACAACAGGGCGTCATGTCGAAGCCGCCGAAGGGCATGACCTTGGCGTGATCGACGCGCTGCGCACCGGCGATCCAAAGGAAAATGGCATCGCATACACGCAAGAGTTGCTGGATCAAAATGAGCCGCGTCGCGCTGTCAGTGAGATGCCGCCCCCCGCCCCCATCGACTGGGACGCCGCGTTTGAGGCGACCTTGCAACGTGGACGGGGCCAGGTTTCTCCGGCGTGGTGCGTGCGGGCGGTTCAGGCGTCTGTCGAAAAACCCTTTGCCGAGGGGCTCAAGGCCGAGCGTCAGATTTTCTACGACCTGATGCAGACGGATCAGCGGCAGGGCATGATCCACGCCTTCTTCTCGGAACGCGCGGTCAGTAACCTGCCGGAACTGAAAGGTGTCACGCCTCGGGCGCTTGAAACCATCGGTGTGATCGGCGGCGGGACCATGGGGGCAGGTATCGCGACCGCGGCGCTGTTGTCCGGCCTCAAGGTGACGCTGCTGGAGATGACTGCAGAGGCAGGGCAAGCGGCGCGCGACCGGATCAAGGGCAACCTGGCCGGCGCCGTGAAACGCGGCAAGATCACCCCGGACCAGCACGACCGGATCACGAATACTGCTCTGAAGGTCGTCACCGACTACGCAAGTCTGAGCGATGCGGATCTCGTGATTGAAGCGGTCTTCGAAGACATGGACATCAAGAAAAAGGTTTTTGCCGAACTGGACCGCGTCTGCAAACCCGGCGCGATCCTGGCCTCGAACACCTCCTACCTGGACATCAACGAAATTGCTGCGACCACATCGCGGCCCGCTGACGTTCTGGGCTTGCACTTCTTTTCCCCGGCCCATGTGATGAAGCTGCTCGAAGTTGTGGTGGCCGATGCAACCGCACCCGACGTGATCGCCACGGGTTTTGCCCTTGGCAAGAGGCTGGGAAAGGTCAGCGTGCGCGCAGGCGTGTGCGACGGCTTTATCGGCAACCGCATCCTGTCGACCTATCGCACGGCGGCGGATCACATGATCCTCGACGGGGCCTCGCCCTATCACATCGACAAGGCGCTCGAAGAGTTCGGCTTTGCCATGGGTCCCTTTGCCGTGGCCGACCTTGCCGGGCTCGACATTGGCTGGGCCGTGCGCAAACGCAAACGGGCCGAAGGACTGGACCCGCGTGCGCGCGACGCCGCCTATGCCGACAAGCTTTGTGAGGACGGGCATTTTGGTCAGAAAACCGGCAAGGGCTACTACGACTATGCCGCCGGACCCAAGGCCCGCGTCCCAAACCCCGATGTCTTGCCCCTGATCGAAGCGGAACGTGCCGCGCAAGGCATAACCCCCCGCGCCTTCACCGACGCAGAGATCGTGCTCCGGTACATGGCGGCGATGGTCAACGAGGCCGCCAAGGTTGTCGGCGAAGGCATTGCCCGACGCCCGCTTGACGTCGATATGACCTTGCTCTTTGGCTATGGCTTTCCCCGCTACCGGGGCGGCCCATTGAAATGGGCAGATATCGTGGGGCTCGAAGGCTTGCTGGCCGATATCAAGGGCTATGCCAAGGAAGACCCCTATTTCTGGCAGCCTGCGCCACTTTTGGAAAAGCTGGTCGCCGAAGGCCGGACATTTGACGATCTGAACAAGGGAGCCTGAGCCATGGACCTGAGTTACACAGAGGAAGAACGCGCGTTCCGCGATGAGGTGCAGGCCTTTCTGCGCGACGAACTGCCGTCTGAGTTTTCAGACAAGGTGCGCAGAGGGCAAGACCTGACCAAGGCGGACATGGAGCGTTGGCACGCCATCCTGAACGCACGCGGCTGGCTTGCGCCGAACTGGCCCAAAGCGTTTGGCGGGGCCGAGTGGAACGCAGTGCAGCGCTATATCTTCGAGGAAGAGGCCGCCGCCGCACGTGCCCCCCGCATCGTGCCATTCGGCCTGTCGATGCTTGCACCCGTCTTGCAGAAATTCGGCTCAAAAGCGCAGCAGGATCACTGGCTGCCCCGCATTCTGGATGGGTCCGACTGGTGGTGCCAGGGCTATTCCGAGCCGGGTGCCGGCTCTGATCTGGCATCGCTGAAAACCAAGGCCGTGCGCGAGGGGGATCATTACATCGTCAACGGGCAAAAGACGTGGACGACGCTGGGCCAGCACGCAAACATGATCTTTTGCCTTGTGCGCACGGACCCCGCGGCCAAACAACAGGAAGGCATATCCTTTCTGCTGATCGACATGGACACGCCGGGCATCGAGGTCCGCCCCATCGTGTTGCTGGATGGCAGCCCCGAAGTGAACGAGGTCTGGTTCACCGACGTCAAAGTGCCCGTTGAAAACCTTGTCGGAGAAGAGAACAAGGGCTGGACCTATGCCAAATATCTGCTCTCTCACGAGCGCACGAACATCGCGGGCGTCGGGTTTTCTCAGGCCGGGCTCGCATCCGTCAAACGACTGGCCCGCGCGGAAAACCACAATGGCAAGCCGCTGATCGAGAACCCGCATTTCGCGGCCCGCGTGGCGCAGGTGGAAATCGACCTGCGCGCCATGGCGACCACGAACCTGCGCATCATCTCAAAGGCCGCGGCGGGCAGTGCGCCCGGCGTCGAGGCGTCCATGCTCAAGGTCAAGGGCACCATCATCCGGCAGGAAATCAACGATCTGGCGCGCCGCGCCGTCGGGCCTTACGCCATGCCCTTCGCCTCGGAAGCCGTTGAAGGGGCCAATGACATGATCCCCGATCCGCACGACGCAGGCCCGGTCGCCGCGCAGTATTTCAACAACCGCAAACTGTCGATCTTTGGCGGATCAAACGAGATTCAGCGCGGGATTATCGCAAAGGTGACCATGGGAGGCGGCCGATGAATTTCGAGCTGACCGAAGAACGGCAAATGCTGCAGGATACGCTGCGGCGCTACCTGTCGGACAAATACACGACTGCCAAGCGCAACGAAATCCTTGCCTCTGAGACCGGCATGTCTGCCGACATCTGGGCGGAACTGGCGGATCTCGGCGTGATTGGCGCCCTCTTTACCGAAGCGCAGGGCGGATTTGGCGGGGCGGGTTTCGATCTAGCTGTCGTGTTCGAAGAGTTGGGGCGCGCCGGTGTCGTCGAGCCGTTTCTGGACAGCGCGCTGATGGCGGGACGTTTGCTGGCCATGGCCGGTCGCACCGATCTGGTCGAAAGCTTGATCGCAGGTCAGGTGCAACTGGCCGTCGCCCATGGCGAACCCGGCGGACGTTATGACCTGGACCATGTGACCACAACCGCGCAAGATGGCCAACTGACAGGTCGCAAGGCCGTCGTGATGAATGCCGAAGCCGCTGACCACCTGATCGTGTCCGCCCGCGATGACGGTAAGATCATGCTGTTCCTCGTGGACAAGGGTGCGCCGGGCCTCGGGGTTCAGGGCTATCCGCTGCTCGCCGGTGGGCGTGCGGCGGAGGTGACTTTGGACAGCACACAGGGGGTCGCGCTCAACATCGGTTTGTCGGCCATCGAAGACGTCACGGCTCTGGCCATTGTGGCCCAGACTGCCGAAACCCTTGGCGCGATGGAGACGGCAACGGCCCTGACAAAGGACTACCTTGGCACACGCAAACAATTCGGACGGCCCATTGGCACGTTTCAGGCGTTGGCGCACCGCATGGCCGATCTGCTGATCGAGTTGGAGCAAGCCCGTTCGGCGGTCATCAATGCGGCGGGCTACCTCGATACCGAAGATCGCGACCTGACGCTGTCGGCCAGCAAGAACCTGATCGGGCGCGTGGGCCGACTGGTGGCCGAAGAGGCGATTCAAATGCATGGCGGCATCGCCATGACACAGGAATATGAACTGGCCCACATCGCCAAGCGCATCGTCATGGCCGATCACCGGTTTGGTGACACCGACTATCATCTGGAGCGGTTCATTGCCCTCTCCGCCGCCTGACGGGCCGGGCATCATCCGCGACGAGACCGGCGCGCAAACGCTGCTGGGCTATGTCGTTGATATATCGGCGCGGGATGGCAAAGGCCGTTGTATTCTGGATATCGGCGCGCACCACACGAACCGCCACGGCGGTCTGCACGGGGGCATCATCGCCTGCATGCTCGACAACGCAATGGGGTTTGCCGCGTCCCTCACGGGGGGCGAGGACGGGCAGACACGCTTTATGACCATCTCGATGAACACACAGTTTATCGCGCCCGCACGGGACGGACGCATTGTGGCTACGGGCTCTGTCTCCGGCGGCGGCCGAAGCCTGATCTTTGCCGAGGGAGAAGTCCTGGACGACGCCGGGCGCGTCATTGCCACGGCCACAGGCGTCTACAAACGGGTGCGAGAGGCAAAGCCATGACAACGCGGGTTGAGGACACAGGCGACCGTGTGATTGTCTGGAACGGCAACACGGCCCGGCGCGGTGCATTGTCGGCTGCGCTTTATGAGGCCATCGGGCAGGCCATGACCCTCGCGAACAAGCGTCGCATTCGTGCGGTGATCCTGACGTCCGAGGGGCCCTATTTCTGTGCTGGCGGCGATCTGAATGTCCTGATCGAACGGCGCACCTCGTCCGAAGAAGAGCGGCGGGAAAAGATCGAAGATTTGCACGATCTGATCCGGGCCATCCGCGTGTGCCCCGTGCCTGTCATCGCCGCCGTCAAAGGCGGGGCTGCGGGCGCAGGGGCCTCGCTCGCGCTGGCCTGCGACTTCATTGTGGCAGAGCGCGGGATCAAGTTCACTGCCGCTTATGTCAAAGCCGGGCTGGTGCCGGATGCGGGCCTGACCGCGTCCCTGGCCCGGCTGGTGCCGCGTACGCTGGCAATGGAAATGTGCCTGTTGGCCAAGCCGGTCACCAGTGAACGATTGCTTGCGCTCGGGGCTTTGAATGAAGTGGTTTCCGACGATCAGGTGATACCGGCGGCGCAGGCGATTGCCGATGCACTGGCGCAAGGCCCGCGTGATGCGATCGGTGTGATACGGGGCATGGTCGCTGCAGCCTATGACGACACGGAAGCGACGCAACTGGATACCGAGCGGGACGCAATGGCCCGTGCAGCGGGCGGCGACGAAGCCGCCGAAGGCATAGCCGCCTTCTTGGAAAAACGCGCGCCAAGGTTCGGATCATGAGCCGCGTCGAAGACTATCTGGGCGCGCAGGTTTCCCAGCGCCCGGACGCGCTTGCCTTAACCGACAGCACGGGCCTGCGCTGGTTCTACCGGGAACTGGCTGTCGCGGCAGCAAGCCTCGCAGATGAGTTTATCGCGCAAGGTGTGCAAAAGGGCGACCGGGTCATGGTGGTGTCCGAGAACTGCGGTTCTGCGGTCGCAGCCTTGTTTGGCACCTGGCAGGTGGGCGCAATTGCGGTTCCTGTGAACGCGCGCCAGAGCGCAGGCGAAATCAACCGGATCCTGAAACACGCCACGCCCCGCATCGTGCTATTGACCTCGGAAGTGTCGCCAGATGCGCAGGTCCATGCGCAACGGATGGGCGCCAGGACAATCCTTGGCCCTTGGGGTCGCCTGGCGATGGCCAAACCCAATCCGCCAGACCCGTATCCCGATCCCGACATAGCTGTTTTGCTGTATACCACAGGGACAACAGGTGATCCCAAGGGCGTCATGCTGACCCACGACAATGTGCGTTTTGGCGGACGGACCTCGGCCACCTTGCGCGCCATGACACCGCAGGATGTGGTTTACGGCGTTTTGCCGACAACACATGTGTTTGGGCTGTGTTCTGTCGTGGTGGCCGCCATCTATGCGGGCGCACCCGTGCGGCTTGTGCCGCGCTTTGACGTGAAGGCCGTTTGCGACGGGTTGCGCGATGGGGTGACACTGTTCTCGGCTGTGCCACAGATGCATGCCCAGTT
>CAYGQZ010000030.1:21631-24673 GCA_964352055.1 uncultured Rhodobacterales bacterium | reverse complement strand
TCCTCACGGCTCATCCCGGTGCCTTCGAAATCGACCCAGGCCAGATATGTCGCCTCAAGCGGCATGGATTTCAGGCCAGGAATGGCGTTGACCCCGTCATCAAAGAGCCGCCTGTTGCCATCCAGATAGGTGATCAGGTCATCGACCCAGGCCGCGCCTTCGGGCGAATAGGCGGCGGGCACCATGAACATGCCAAACGCATTGGGCGACAGCCCAAGGCCCGCCATTCGTTTCTCGAACTTTTTGCGCATGTCCGGGTCCGCGATGATCACGTTGCCCACATGCGACCCGGCGATATTGAAGGTTTTTGTGGTGGCCGTCATCATGATCAGCCGGTCTTCGATCCCGTCGATCAGGGCCATCGGAACATGGGTGTGTCCGGGCATCACCAGATCATGGTGGACTTCGTCCGAAACAAGGATCAGGTCGTGCCGCTTGGCAAAAGCTGCGACCTCGGCCAGTTCAGCCTCGGTCCAGACCCGGCCACCGGGATTGTGGGGCGAGCACAGGATGACCATCTTTTCAGATCCGTCCATCTGCGCGTCATAGGCCGCAAAATCCATCTCGTAGCGCCCGTTGACCTGTTTCAGTTCACATTCGACGACGCGGCGGTCGTTGGCTTTGATCACCCTTGCAAAGGCGTGGTAGACAGGCGTGAACAGGATAACCCCGTCGCCGGGTTGGGTGAACGTATCGACACAAAGTGCTGTGCCGTTTACCAGCCCATGGGTGGAGAAGATATGTGCCGCATCGACCGTCCAGCCATGGCGTGTCTTCATCCACCACTGGATTGCCGCGTTATACGCAGAGTTATCCGCGAAATAGCCCATTACCCCATGGTCGACCTGCCCCTGCACGGCGTCCAGAACGGCCTGCGGCGGACGGAAGTCCATATCCGCCACCCACATGGCCAGCCCGTCATCCGGGGAAACGCCGTAAATTTTCTCCATCATGTCCCATTTGCTGCAATGTGTGCCGCGTCGGTCGATGATTTCGTCAAAGCTCATTTTCGGGTTCTCCTGATTGGCGTGGGCGGCAAGCTACTGCTATGATCCGCAGGTGCAAGGGGACATTGCAGCTTGTGCCGCCATCGCCTAAATGAAGTGGCATGAAACGTCCTATTATCCTGCACCCCGACCCGAGGCTCAAGAAGACGTCCGCACCTGTGACGGACCTGTCGGACGAGTTGCGCGAACTTGCCGATGATATGCTGGAGACGATGTATCATGCCCCAGGCATTGGCCTGGCTGCGCCGCAAATCGGCGTCCTGCAACGGCTTGTCGTTCTGGACTGTGTGAAACCGGATAACGAAGCGCCGCGGCCTCTGATCATGTTCAATCCCGAGATTGTGTCGGCATCGGATGAGACCAATGTCTATGAAGAAGGCTGTTTGTCACTGCCCGAGCAATTTGCCGATGTGACCCGCCCGGCCGACGTTCAGGTGCGCTGGATCGACCGCGATGGCAACGAACAAAACGAAGAGATGTCGGGCCTGTGGGCCACGTGCGTCCAACACGAGATTGACCACCTCGATGGCAAATTGTTCATCGATTACCTGAAGCCGCTGCGACGCCAGTTGATGACCCGCAAAATGGTCAAATTCAAGCGCGAGCGCGCCCGCGAAAAAGCATGAGCGTGCGCCCGATCCTGAAATGGCCGGATGCACGGTTGGCGCAGACCTGTGCGCCGGTGGCGGAGATCACCGGGGATGTGCGTACACTGGTCGAAGATATGTTGGAGACGATGTATGACGCACCG
This sequence comes from uncultured Rhodobacterales bacterium, assembly GCA_964352055.1. Lineage (GTDB taxonomy): Bacteria > Pseudomonadota > Alphaproteobacteria > Rhodobacterales > Rhodobacteraceae > Tateyamaria. The sequence goes on along the minus strand of CAYGQZ010000030.1, from coordinate 22,915 downwards.
GGGCGCGGACTGGCGGCGCCGCAGATTGGCGTCATGCTCCGCGTGTTTGTGATGGACCCGACGTGGAAAGATGGCGACCGCAGCCCGATCGTCTGCATCAATCCCAAGATCACCGACACTGGCGCTGCAACGGAAGAAGGGCCTGAGGCGTGTCTGTCCATTCCCGGCATCTCCGCGCAGGTGACGCGCCCCACCACCATCCGGTTGGCGTGGACGGATCTGAACGGTGCGCGCCAAGAGCAGGATTTGACCGGGTTTGCGGCCCTGTGCGCGCAACACGAGTTGGACCATTTGAATGGCATGGTCACCCTTGACCGGGTCGATGCAGATCAGCGTGCTGCGCTCGTCGCTCAATACGAGGTTGCCTGATGGCCGTGCGCCCGTTTGTCATGTGGCCGGACAAGCGATTGCGCACACCCTGCGCCCCGGTCGACGCCATTGACGACGAGGTGCGCGCAATCTGGGCAGATATGCTGGACACCATGTATGCGATGCCGGGCATCGGCTTGGGTGCGCCTCAGATTGGTGTGATGCGGCAACTGGCTGTGGTGGACGTCACCCCCGACCGGACCCGCCCCATTCGGATGGCGAACCCGGAGGTGCTGCATGCATGTTCCGAGCTGCACACCTGGTCCGAAGGCAATCCGTGTCTGCCCGGCGTCGAGGCAGAGATCACCCGACCAAAGGCGGTCACGGTGCGTTTTCTGAATACCGATGGCGTTGTCGATCGGCGGGACTTTGTCGATCTCGAAGCCCGCTCTGTACAGCATCAGATCGATCATCTGGCGGGTCGGATGTATTTTGACAATCTGGGCCGGGTCAAGCGCGACATGCTGCTGCGCCGCGCCCGGAAACGGCGCTAGGGCGGAGGACGCCTCCGCCTTACGGGGAGAACACATGCGACTGGTTTTCATGGGCACACCGGAGTTTTCGGTTGCCGCTCTGGATGCGCTATATGCGGCGGGGCACGACATTGCCTGCGTCTATACGCAGCCACCGCGTCCAGCGGGCCGGGGCAAGAAGGATCGCCCCAGCCCGGTTCAGGCACACGCAGAGGCGTTGGGCTTGCCTGTCCGCCACCCTGTGTCACTGCGATCCGAAGACGCGCAGGCGGCGTTTGCTGAATTGAAAGCCGATGTGGCGGTTGTTGTGGCCTACGGTTTGATCTTGCCGCAGCCGGTGCTGGATGCGCCGCTGCATGGCTGTTTGAACATTCACGCAAGTCTGTTGCCGCGCTGGCGCGGGGCCGCGCCCATTCACCGTGCCATCATGGCAGGCGATGCA
>CAYGQZ010000030.1:17759-21531 GCA_964352055.1 uncultured Rhodobacterales bacterium | reverse complement strand
GGCAGCGGTGCAGTGCAACTGACCCGCTTGCAACGCGCGGGCAAAGGCGCGCAAGATGCGGGTGTGTTCCTGCGCGGTATGCATATCCCGCCCGGTACGATCCTTTGAGTGGAGTGAGCCCATGTTTCCAAGCCTGATCGGAACGGTCGTGATTGCTGGCATTGTCGGATACATGTCGGAAAAGACCGGGTTCACCCGCAATGGCATCCTGCAGTCGATCATTATCTGCGTCGGGGGCGCATTTCTGTTCTATTTCGTGCGCCTGATGTTCGGGATCGGGTTCGGCAGTCCCGGCATGAATGCGATCGCGTCCTCCATTGGGGCGCTGATCATCGTGCCGACCCACTGGCGAAAGCGCTGACAGATCGGCAGTGTGAGATTTTTAGGACTAAAAATCTTGTGCCCGGACGGCGGGCCGTGTCACTTGGGCTTGAACGGCGCCATGCCTGCGCGCGCCAATTCGTCTGCCCGCTCATTCTCCGGATGGCCTGCATGGCCTTTGACCCATTTCCACGTCACGCTGTGATTGGCCTGCGCTTCATCCAGTCGCTGCCATAAATCGGCATTGGCCACAGGTTTTTTCGCGGCATTTTTCCAGCCGTTGCGTTTCCAGCCGTGGATCCAGCTTGTTATACCGTTCTTCACATAGTTGCTGTCGGTCACGACGGTGATGGTCGAAGGTTTGCCCAGTGCTTCGAGCGCGGCAATGGCTGCCATCAGTTCCATCTTGTTGTTGGTGGTCTGGCCTTCCCCGCCTTTCAACTCGCGCTCTTTTATGACGCTGTCACCATCCATGGCGCGCAGCAACGCGCCCCAGCCACCCGGACCGGGATTGCCGGAACAGGCGCCATCGGTATAGGCAAAAAGCTCAGGCACGGGCCTGCACCACAATCCAATCCGCCATCTCGCCGCTCAGACCCTTGTCACGCCCGTGCGTCGTGTATTCCGGTGTCAGCCCGGCAGTGCGCATCATACCGACCAATTCGTCTTCGGTGACGTAGGTGTAGAGCCGCCCGATCGTGTCCCGCGTCTCGCCGGTTCCGGTTTTGGTTCCGATGTGGAAAAGGCCGCCCGGGCGCAGCGCGGTGGCGATCGCTTTCAATTGGCCGGGCCACCGTGCGCGGGGTGTGTGCAGCATGGAGAAATTGGCCCAGATGCCGTCATAGAGGTCCACCGCCGCGAGGGCGTCAAAGCCTGCTTGCCGCGTGGTCACACCCTCGAACCGGTTCGCCAGTGCGAGCATTTCCGGAACAGGGTCCCATGCCTCGACCTGTAGTCCAGCCTCGGCCATACGGCCCGCAGAGGCCCCGGGACCGCAGCCCAGATCCAGAACACGCCCGCCCGGCGTCACACCTGCGATGAAGCGTTTGATCAGGGGATCGGTCTTTAGACCGTCGTCGGTCAGCGACGCGTATTCATCCGCTTGTGCGGCATAGACGGACAGGGTTTCGGGATCACTCATAGCAGCACCGTTACAGTCAGGCAGATCAGGACGATCGCGGTCAGCAGAACGCGCAGCGGCATCCACCAGGAGGGCGTCAGCCCCCACTGGCTGAATGCAAAGTCCAGCATCAGCAGCCCGGCAAATCCAAAGATCAGGTTGATGCCGGCGCTGGTTGGCCCGCCGCCTGTCATGAAGAACGCCCAAAGGGCGGGGATGACCGACAAAACATAGCCCGTGGCTGCTTGCGTGCCGCGTGCCTTGGTCGCGAAGCCCCACAAGACGCCGGACATGAACGACAAGATGACCGATCCATAGAAGAGCTGGACATAAGGCCCGATGAACCGTGGCCCCAGAACTTGCAAGCCAAGTGCTGCCAAATCGTCGCTGATCACAGTTGCCGCACCCCAGACAAATGGGATGAGCCCTGCGAGGCCGAGCAGGAAGGGGGCACGTGGGATCTGGGTCATGTCTTGTTCATCAGATGTTGAAACCGGCGATCAGAGGTTTCGGCGGTTTTGATCCGGTTGGCAAGCGTGCTGTCGACTTGCAACTGAACCGGCCGCCTCTGGAACCGGTTCGTGCGGGTTTAACCCGCGTCATGCCCGTTCCATCGCCAGACGCGCCGCCAGCGCTGCAAAGATGCCGGCAAAGCTGCGCGACAGCCAGCGCATCGCAATCTCGGATCCCAGGATCCATTGCCGGGCAGCGGCGGCGAAAATGCCGTAAAGGGCAAAAACGCCAAAGGTCATCGCCATGAAAATGCCGCCCATCAGCACCATCTCTGTGGTCGCGGTTGACGGGTTGCCTGACAGAAAGGGGGGCAGAAGCGCCAGGAAGAAAATCGACAGCTTCGGATTGAGAATGTTGATCAAAGCGCCCCGACGCGCGATCCGCCATCCAGCCTCATCAGAGCTTTGCGATGTGATGGCAAGCGCTCCGTTACTCCTCAGGCTGCCCCATGCAAGGTAGAGCAAATAAGCGACGCCCGCGAATTTCACAGCGTTGAACAGCACGGCTGAGGTGTGCAGGATCGCCGCCAGGCCAAGGGCTGCCGCCATCAGGTGCGGGACAATCCCGATTGTACAGCCTAAGGCCGCCCAGACGGCGGCGCGGCGTCCCTGACCCAATCCAAGAGCCAAAGTGTAAATCACACCGGTGCCCGGAGCGATGACGACCACCATGGCCGTTATCAGGAACTGTAAGGAAATCATGCGGACCTCTCAAGTTTCGATACTGTCTATGAAAGCAATAGCCGGGCCGGGCGCAGATGGCGAGGAACTGCACCCAAGGGCTGCCCCGTAAGGCGCACCCTTGGTGCGCCTCCCGTCTCAGGCCGGTTCACGCAAAACCCGCGGGACCTTGAACTCGACATTCTCGACGGCGGTTTCGACCAATTCTACGGTCACGTCATAGCGCTCCCGAAAGGCGTCTATTACCTCGTTGATCAGTACTTCGGGTGCGGACGCTCCCGCCGTGATACCGACCGATGCAATGCCGTTCAGGCTGCGCCAATCGATATCATTGGCCCGTTGAACGAGTTGGGCATAGGTACAACCCGCACGTTCGCCGACCTCAACCAGTCGTTTGGAATTTGACGAGTTTGGCGCGCCAACCACAAGCATTGCATCGCATTTCGGGGCCATCGCCTTGACCGCCTCCTGGCGGTTGGTCGTGGCATAACAGATATCTTCCTTGTGCGGGCCCACGATGCGGGGAAACCGATCCTGCAAGGCGGCAACGATATCCGCCGTATCGTCCACTGACAAAGTCGTTTGGGTGACAAAGGCCAGTTGATCAGGATCGCGCACCTCAACCTGTGCCACGTCCTCGACGGTTTCGACCAGTAGCACTTCGCCATCCGGCAACTGGCCCATGGTGCCCACGGTTTCGGGATGCCCTTCGTGACCGATCATGATCATCTGCAAACCGTTGTCTGAGTGCCTTTGCGCCTCGATATGGACCTTGCTGACCAGCGGGCAGGTCGCATCGACATAGACCATGTCGCGGGCTGCAGCCTTGGCGGGCACGGATTTGGGAACGCCGTGGGCCGAAAAGATGACGGGCCGGTCATCCGGGCATTCATCCAGTTCCTCGACAAAGACGGCACCCTTGTCGCGCAATCCATCCACCACGAACTTGTTGTGCACAATCTCGTGGCGCACATAGACCGGAGCACCCCATTTCTCCAGGGCCATCTCGACAATCTTGATGGCACGGTCGACACCTGCGCAAAACCCGCGCGGCGCGGCAAGATACAAGGTCAGCGGTGGCTTGGTCATCGGCGAGGTCCTTTTGATGCTCGACAAGAGGTACGCAAGGACGCGGCGC
>CAYGQZ010000030.1:0-17659 GCA_964352055.1 uncultured Rhodobacterales bacterium | reverse complement strand
GGTCATCGGCGAGGTCCTTTTGATGCTCGACAAGAGGTACGCAAGGACGCGGCGCGCGTCCAGCCTTGGGGCTATCTATAGCGCCAGAACGCCGCTGGTGACGAGGGCCAAGGCAATATAACGCAATGTCTTGCCGGTCGCGACGAGCACAAAAAACAGCCAGAAGCGGGTGCGCATCACGCCGGACAGCAGGGTGATCGCATCGCCCAAGGGCATCCATGAAAACAACAGGATCCACACACCCCAGCGTTCAAACCAGCGCTGGGCGCGTGCCATCTTTTTGGGATTTGCGGGAAACCACGGACGATCGGCAAAGCGCATGGCTTGCCAGCCCAGCACATAATTGACGACAGAGCCCAGGGTATTTCCCACGCTTGCAAACACAACCAGCCAAATCAGCGGGGTGTTCCCCTGTATCTGCAAAGCGGCAAACACGGGCTCGGACGGCAAGGGTAACAGCGTCGCCGCCCCGAATGCCACGACGAACATGGAAATCAGGGCGGTCAAAGCCAGTCCATACCTGCGTTGTCTGTGCTGCGCACAAACAGCGGGGGGATTGGCATTGGCAAGCCTCGGGTTTCAGGCCGCAAAAAGCGGGCTCAGGCCGTCAACATACGGCCTGGCAAGGGTGGATCAAGCCAAATCAGCCCTGCGCCTGCATGCGGTCTTCTTGCAAGAAGGTCTGTTCGCGGGGCGGGCGGCCAATAACGTCCTTCAATTCATCAAGTTCGATGAAGTTGTCGGCCTGGCGGCGCAGATCGTCCGAGATCATGGGCGGCTGGCTGCGGATTGTGGAAACAACTGATACACGGACCCCCTGGCGCTGCAGGCTTTCAAGTAGAGGCCGAAAATCTCCGTCGCCGGAAAACAGAACGATGTGATCGACCCGCGATGCCAGTTCCATTGCATCCACGGCCAATTCGATGTCCATATTGCCCTTGACCTTACGGCGGCCCATGCTGTCGGTGTATTCCTTGGCCGGTTTGGTCACCATGGTGAAGCCATTGTAATTCAGCCAATCAACCAACGGGCGAATGGGTGAATACTCGTCGTTCTCCAATAAAGCGGTGTAATAAAATGCACGCAGGAGTTTGCCACGCCGCATGAATTCTTGCCTCAGGAGTTTGTAGTCAATATCGAACCCAAGCGCTTTGGCTGCCGCATAAAGATTCGATCCGTCAATGAACAGCGCAAGCCGTTCGTCTTTATAAAACATACAATGTCCTTCCGAAAAATCGGACTGCCGCCAAGGAATATCCGTGAGTGAATGCAAAAAAATGCGGTTGGCGGTGAAATGAAAATAAGTGTTTTTGAATATGTGGCAAGACACGTTTAAGGGAAATAACGGCGAATTATCGCCGCTGAGAGGGTCAAATATGCTAGTTGCCGTAGGGTCAAACATGAATTCCACCAAAGGTAACCCAACGGAAACCATTCGCTCCGGAATTGAAATGATTGCGGCTGCGGGTTCAGTGATTCGGGCTCAGAGCCGTCTGTACAGCACCCCGGCTTTCCCGGCCGGGTCCGGGCCGGATTATGTGAATGCCGCCCTGTGGATATCTGCGCCCTGGTCCCCAAGCGAGGCATTGATGCATTTGCACGCTGTTGAAACCGAATTGGGTCGCAGCCGACGGGTGCGTTGGGAGCAGCGCGTGATTGACCTTGATCTGCTTGCTGCGGGCAGTGCCGTGTGCCCGGATCCCGAAACCGCGCGCCGCTGGATGAACCTGCCGCTTGAGCAACAGAAAACCTCTGCGCCAGAGCAGATGATCCTGCCGCATCCGCGCATGCATGAACGTGCCTTTGTGCTCGTGCCGCTTGCGGATGTCGCGCCGGACTGGGTCCATCCGATCTTGAACCGGACCGTGAAACAGATGCTTGCGGCGCTGCCTGCGTCCGAACTGGACGCTGTTGTTCCGCTGAACTAGGGGCCCATTTCCACCTTGTCATTCTTGGAAAACAGGCATAAACAGCCGTCTTCTACTTACTTATGCTGATCTGGAGCACCCCATGGCCCGCGTGACCGTTGAAGACTGCGTAGACAAGGTTCCGAACCGTTTCGAACTGGTGATGCTGGCGGCACATCGTGCGCGCGAAGTATCTGCCGGAGCGCCGATCACCGTGGACCGTGACAACGACAAGAACCCTGTTGTGTCCCTGCGCGAGATTGCCGAAGAAACCCAAAGCGCCGACGAACTGCGTGAGCGTCTGATCGAATCGAACCAGACCCAGATCGAGGTGGATGAGGCCGAAGAAGACGCCATGGCGCTTTTGATGGGTGCCGAGCAGGACAAGCCGGAAGAAGACAGCATGTCCGAAGAGATGCTGTTGCGTCAGTTGATGGCCGCACAAGGCCAAAGCTGACCTCATCTGAGGTGCGGACCGGATGATCACTGCTGACGACCTGATCGCGCTGGTCCGCAATTACAATCCCAAGACCAATGAGCGCCTTCTGCGAACGGCCTACGCCTTCGGAGCAGAGATGCACAAGGGGCAGTTGCGCCACTCGGGCGAGCCCTACTTCAGCCATCCTGTTGCGGTGGCTGCGATTTTGACGGAACAGCATCTGGACGACGCCACCATCGTCACAGCATTGCTGCACGACACGATTGAAGACACCAAGGCCAGCTATTCGATTGTGGCCGAAAAATTCGGTCCGGACATCGCCAAGCTCGTGGATGGGGTCACCAAGCTGACCAATCTTCAGCTGAGCAGTGTCGAGACCAAGCAAGCCGAGAATTTCCGCAAGCTTTTCATGGCGATGTCCAAGGACATGCGGGTTATCCTGGTCAAGCTCAGCGACCGTTTGCACAACATGCGCACGATCCGGTCCATGCGCCCGGACAAGCAGGTGCAAAAGGCCCGTGAAACCATGGACATCTTTGCGCCGCTTGCGGGCCGGATGGGTATGCAATGGATGCGCGAAGAGCTTGAGGATATGGCGTTCAAGGTCCTCAACCCCGAGGGCCGATCCTCGATCATCCGGCGTTTCATCACGATGCAGCGCGAAACTGGTGATGTGATCCAAAGAATCACCGGCGATATGCGCCACGAGTTGGAAAAGGCCGGGATCGAGGCAGAGGTGTTTGGCCGCGCCAAGAAACCCTATTCGATCTGGCGCAAGATGCAGGAGAAGGATCAGTCGTTCAGCCGTCTCAGTGACATCTACGGGTTCCGCGTGATCACCGCTTCGGAGGAGGACACCTATCGCGCGCTGGGTGCGATCCATCAGCGGTGGCGGGCGGTGCCGGGACGCTTCAAGGACTATATCAGCCAACCCAAGACCAACGGATACCGGTCCATCCACACCACGGTGTCCGGGCGTGATGGCAAACGGGTCGAAGTTCAGATCCGCACCCGCCAGATGCATGATGTGGCCGAAACCGGCGTTGCCGCGCACTGGTCTTACCGGGACGGCGTGCGCTCGAAAAACCCCTTTGCCGTTGATCCGGCGAAATGGATTTCGCAACTGACCGAGCAGTTCGACGGAGAGGACGATCACGAGGATTTCCTCGAAGCGGTCAAGCTCGAGATGTATTCGGATCAGGTGTTTTGCTTTACGCCCAAGGGCGAGGTGGTCAAGCTGCCGCGCGGGGCAACGCCGATTGATTTTGCCTATGCCATCCATACGCGGATCGGGAACGCCTGTGTCGGGGCCAAGGTCGACGGGATGCGGGTGCCGCTGTGGACGCGCGTCAAGAACGGGCAGTCGGTGGAAATCATCACGGCAGAAGGGCAGACGCCGCAGGCCACCTGGCTTGAGATTGCAACAACCGGCAAGGCCAAGACGGCGATTCGCAGATCCATGCGCGAGGCCGACCGGGAACGCTTCATTACACTGGGGCGCGAACTGGCCCGGTCCGCCTTTTCCCATGTGCGCAAGAAAGCCACTGACAAGGCGCTTGACGCCGCAGCCCGGCAACTGCGCCTTGGCAATGCCGATGAGGTTCTGGCGCGCCTCGGCTCAGCCGAACTGACCGGGCGTGAGGTTGTGCAGGCGATCTATCCGGAACTCATTCCCAAGAAGGGCAATCTGGTGGATGCGCGCCGTGCGGTGATCGGCCTGTCGCCGGGCCAATCCTTTCAGCGCGCCGATTGCTGTGAACCCCTGCCCGGAGAACGCATTGTCGGCATCACCTTTCGCGGCAAGGGTGTGGTGGTGCACGCCATCGATTGCGCGCGCCTGACGGAATACGAAGAGCAACCTGACCGCTGGCTGGATCTGCACTGGCATGACGGGTCGCATCCAGCCGTTTACGGCGCGACCCTGGACCTGACCATTGGCAATGACGCCGGTGTTCTGGGACGTATTTGCACCTTAATCGGAGAGACCAAGGCGAATATTTCCGATTTGGAATTCAAGGATCGTAAACCGGACTTCTTCCGGTTACTGATTCACTTGGAACTCCGGGATGCTCAGCATCTGCACAGCCTGATGGGGTCTCTGCGGGCGGAAAGCGATGTGGCTGCGATCAAACGGTATCGCAGACCGTTGCCCGCGCCAGAGCGTGCGGCAGCAAGCTGAGCTAAACGAGAAGGGCGAGGCATTGGTATTCAAGCGTCGCGACCGCAAGCCGTTTTTTCGTGCGGTGCTGGAATCTCTCTGGCCGCGCGGGGGCTGGGGTCGTGCTTTTCTGTATGTCAAACATCGCGTGCGGCGTCTGCCGGACGCGCCCGAGCGCATTGCGCGCGGGATCTGGGCCGGTGTGTTCACGACATTCACCCCATTTTACGGCGCGCATTTCATTGTTGCCGGAGCCATAGCGACAGCCCTTCGCGGCAATATTCTGGCCGCTTTGATGGCGACTTTCTTTGGTAACCCGCTGACCTATGTCCCCATCGGCGTTGTGTCGTTGCAAACGGGATACTGGCTTTTGGGCTCTGACCTGTCGGAAGAGCATGAGCGGTCCTTTGTGGGCAAGTTCATTGATGCAGGCGGCGACCTGTGGCTGAACTTCAAGGCTGTCCTGACGGGCCAGCCGCAGGACTGGCACAGGCTCTCCATCTTTTATGACGAGATTTTCTTTCCCTATCTTGTCGGCGGCATCGTTCCGGGGATCGTTACCGCAAGCATCTGCTACTATATATCGGTGCCATTGATCCGCGCCTATCAGCGGCGACGCAAGGGCGCGCTGAAAGCGAAACTGGAACACCTCAAGGCCAAGGCAGCCGCCAAGACGGCAGACAATCGCAAGAAAGCGGATTGAGCGTCGGCGCACCAGGGTGCGCCTTACGGGCCCCACGCGCCAGGCCTTTGGTACAATATTCCTGTGATGTCCGCATTTCCAAGTTGCCCTCTGCGCACTAGTTTGCTTGAGACTGAAGTGAAAGGACCCGTTCCATGACCGCACCGCTTGGCAAACTCCGTCTTGGTGTCAACATTGACCACGTGGCGACCGTTCGAAATGCCCGCGGGGGCGATACGCCAGACCCGTTGCGGGCGGCCCGGATCGCCCAGGAGGCAGGCGCGGATGGCATCACCGCCCACCTGCGCGAAGACCGTCGCCACATCTCGGACGCCGATATCGAAGGGTTGATGGAAGTCCTCTCGGTTCCGCTCAATTTCGAGATGGCCGCAACCGAGGAAATGCAGACCATCGCACTGCGTCACAAACCCCATGCGGTCTGCATCGTGCCGGAGAAACGCGAGGAACGCACAACCGAGGGTGGCCTGGAAGTGGCCCGCGAAGAAAACCGGCTGGCCCATTTCATTGCACCCTTGCGTGATGCAGGCTGTCGCGTGTCGATCTTCATTGCGGCGGACAAGCGCCAGATCGAAGCGGCGCACCGGATCGGGGCGCAGGTCATCGAGTTGCATTCCGGCGCCTATTGCGACGCCCATCACGAGGGGCGCTTTGACGACCGCGACCGCGAGCTTGAAGCGATGCGCGAGATGTCGACCTTTGCCCATGACCTTGGCCTTGAGGTGCATGTGGGCCATGGTTTGACCTATGAAACTGTCGCCCCGGTCGCTGCCTTTCCCGAAGCCATGGAGCTGAACATCGGCCATTTTCTGATTGGCGAGGCGATCTTTCGCGGGCTCGACCCGGCGATCCGGGAAATGCGCCGCCTGATGGACGAGGCGCGGGCGGACCTTGCATGAGGGCGCTTTTCGCCCTTCTGGCTCTGCTGGCCACACCGCTTCAGGCGCAGAACGGCTGGCCCGATCTTGACCGCCTGCTTTTCGGGACGTTGACGACGTCGGGGCGGGCAGAGGCGTCGTTCTGGGTGCCGGATCAGGCAGACCCGGCCACCGCGACCCGCGCCCTTGGGATCGTGTACGAGGCGTTTCCGGGCGGCAATGCCGTGTCGATGGCCACAGGCATCTATCAGCGCACCACCCAAGGGTGGCAATTTGCAGGGACGGTGGAAGGGCTTTTTGGCAATTCCCCGCGAGAGGTGACATTTGCCCCTACCCATATCGATATCACAACGACTATGCTGGGCCCGGGCGAACCCCGCTGCTGTCCGACCCAGGTGACCCGCTGGCGCATCGACCTTGCAAGCCGTGTTGCACAGAGGTTGAATTGAACGGTGCCGGGCAGAAACCCGGCGCCCGAACGAGGAACTCTGCCATGATACGTCACTGTGTGATGCTGCACTTGCGTGAAGGGGCCGACCCACGGCAGGTCAATCTCATCATGCTTGACCTGGCCAAGGTGGTGGACCGGATCGAAGGGTGCAGCGGGTTCTGCGCGGGCCCCAACCGCGATTTCGAGGATAAGACGCCGGACTACGCCTATGGCTTTACGCTGGATGCCCGCAATGCCAAGGCGCTGGCCGCCTATGCGGTTGATCCCGAACACAAGGCTCTCGGGGCGCGTCTTGTTGCGCTGTGCCAGGGTGGCGCTGACGGGATCCTGGTCTTTGATATCGAGGTGCCCAAGTGATCCTTGGGGTTGGGACGGATCTGGCCAATATTGAACGGATTCAGCGCACGCTGGATCGGTTCGGGGATCGGTTCCGCGACCGGGTGTTCACCGAGGTCGAACAGCGCAAGGCCGAACGCCGCGCGGATGTGGCAGGCACCTATGCCAAACGCTGGGCCGCCAAGGAGGCGTGCTCGAAGGCGCTGGGCACCGGCCTGCGCATGGGCATTTCATGGAAAGACATGGCGGTCAGCAATTTGCCCACCGGCCAGCCCGTCATGGCGGTCACCGGCTGGGCGGCAGACCGTCTGGCCAGGATGACGCCAGAGGGCCACGAGGCCATCATTCACGTCACATTGACCGATGATCATCCTTGGGCGCAGGCCTTTGTCGTGATCGAAGCGCGGCCCGTTGCAGCGGCGGGTGGCATGTCATAGGGGTAGAGCCAAGGCGTCTTGTTGCCACCATGTTGCCTTGACAGTCCCGCAGGGTGCCCGCATGTAGCCACGAGCCCAAAGACCCGAGCAGGAGCGCCCCATGGCAGCCAAGGAAAAAGCAGAAAACGGCATCGTCGAGACGATCAAGACCATCGTCTATGCACTGTTGATTGCCGGTGTGTTCCGCACGTTGTTCTTTCAGCCGTTCTGGATTCCGTCCGGGTCGATGAAAGAAACACTGTTGATCGGTGATTTCCTGTTCGTGAACAAGATGGCCTACGGCTATTCCTATGCCTCGTGCCCCTCCATTCCGTTCATCGGTCTGGATGCCAAGCGGCTGTGCGGGTTCATTGATGGTGACAACACGCGCATATTCGCCGGAGAGCCCGAGCGCGGAGACGTTATCGTGTTTCGCCATCCGGTGTCCGGTTCGGACTATATCAAGCGGCTTGTCGGATTGCCCGGTGACACGGTGCAGGTCAAGGACGGGATCCTGATTCTGAACGGAACACCTGTCCCACAAGTGCCGGATGGACAATTCGTCGAGACGTTTGACCGGCAGGGACCCCAGGGCCTGTTGCCTCGCTGCGAAACCGGGTCGGTTGGCGTTGGCGCGCAATGTGCGAAATCCCGGTTCATCGAAACATTTCCAAACGGGCGCGAGCATATCGTCCTGAACATCGGAAATCAGGCGTCTGACAACACCCCGGTGTTCCGTGTGCCGGATGGCCATTTCTTCTTCATGGGTGACAACCGCGACAATTCTTCGGACAGCCGGATTGCGCAGGTCGCAGGCGGTGTGGGCTATGTGCCCTTTGAAAACCTGATTGGCCGTGCAGATCGCATCATGTTCTCGTCGGCCGGCCGGTCGATGCTGTTCTTCTGGACCTGGCGCAGCGATCGGTTCTTCAAGGGGATCGAGTGAAGCTGGGCGCAGACCTCAAGGCCTTTGAAGGCCGGATCGGGCACCAATTTTCCGCGCCTGACCTTTTGATCGAGGCCGTGACCCATGCATCGATGTCGTCGCCCACGCGCAGCGACAATCAGCGGTTGGAATTTCTGGGCGATCGGGTTTTGGGTCTGGTCATGGCGCAGGCCCTGATCGAAGCAGACCCGAACGCCTCCGAGGGCACGCTGGCCCCACGATTCAACGCGCTGGTGCGCAAGGAAACCTGTGCCGACGTTGCGCGCGATATCGATTTGGGGGCTGTGTTGCGGCTGGGCCGGTCCGAAATGGTGTCGGGTGGTCGCCGCAAGCTGGCCTTGCTGGGCGATGCAGTCGAGGCGATCATTGCAGCAGTGTACCTCGATGCGGGATTTGACGCCGCCCGCGATATGATCCTGCGCCTTTGGGCGGACCGGATCACGACCGTCGAAGTGGATGCCCGCGACGCCAAGACCGCCCTGCAGGAATGGGCGCAGGCCCGTGGCCTGACGCCGCCGGAATATGTCGAGACGCACCGCGCGGGCCCGGATCATGCGCCTGTGTTCACCATTGCCGCACAACTCAGCACCGGCGCCGAAGCCCGTGCAACCGCCGGGTCAAAACGGGAGGCCCAACAGGCAGCCGCCAAGTCCCTGTTGGCCAGATTGGAGCAAGAGACATGACAACCCGAGCAGGATTCGTTGCGCTGATCGGAGAGCCCAACGCGGGCAAGTCCACGCTGCTCAATCGCATGGTTGGGGCCAAGGTGTCGATTGTGACCCACAAGGTGCAGACCACGCGGGCTCGCATTCGCGGCGTTGCGATGGAAGGTGACAGCCAGATCGTCTTTGTGGATACGCCCGGCCTGTTCAAACCACGCCGCCGGTTGGACCGCGCCATGGTGGCGGCGGCATGGGGTGGGGCTGCGGATGCGGATGTTGTCGTTCTGATGATCGAAGCACACCGCCGTGTTACCGAAGGCGTTGAACGTATCCTTGAAGGGTTGGCCGAAATCGGGAAGGGGCGCACTGTCGCGCTTGCGATCAACAAGATCGACCGGGTCGAGGCGCCGGCCTTGCTCAGCCTGACACAGGATCTGAACGAGCGGTATGATTTTGCTGAAACCTTCATGATCTCTGCTGAAAAAGGGTATGGGGTTGAGGCGCTGCGCGGGTGGCTGGCGGCTCAGCTGCCAGAGGGCCCATGGCTCTACCCCGAGGACCAGATCGCGGACTTGCCCATGCGCATGATTGCCGCCGAAATGACCCGCGAAAAGCTGACGCTGCGTTTGCATCAGGAACTGCCCTATCAACTGACGGTCGAGACCGAGAGTTGGGACGAGCGCAAGGATGGGTCTGCGCGTGTGGATCAGATCATCTATGTCAGCCGGGACGGCCACAAGGGGATTGTGCTGGGCAACAAGGGCGAGACGATCAAGTCCGTCAGCAAGGCTGCGCGCGCAGAATTGACCGAGTTTCTGGGCCGCACCGTGCATCTGTTCTTGCAGGTCAAAGTGCGTGAGAACTGGCAGGAAGAAGCGGAACGCTATGCTGAAATGGGGCTGGATTTCAAAGATGGAAACACCTGAGCCCCTTGCAAACCGACCCTTCGGGGAGGATTTTTCAGGAACAGAGAAGCGAGGGACGCCGTGCCGCGTCTGACCGCACGCTTTTGGATCGATGCCTATCTGGCGCGGTTGCGCCTTGCCGATATTCCTGCATTCGTGGTGGCCCATGGGGATGATACTGGAGGTGCGGTGCTGGTGAAGCTGAACACGCTGGATGGGCAGGCCGTTTTGTATCAGCGTGGTTTTGACCTGATGTCCGATCGTCGGGTCTGGTCCGAGCTTGCCAGTGGGCCGGAGCCTGACGTGGACGCGACGCTGGCGCGCCAGCGCGGATTTGATCCGGATCTGTGGGTCATCGAAGTCGAAGACCGGCAGGGTCGCCATTTGCTCGATCAAGAAGGGTTGTCCTGAAGTGGAGTGGCGTGGCGCGGGCATATTGTTGAATGTGCGTCGCCATGGAGAAAGCAGCGCGATCATCGAGGTCTTTACCGAGGACAAAGGGCGGCACGCCGGTGTGGTGCGGGGTGGGACCAGTCGCAAGATCGCACCCATTCTGCAACCCGGAGCGCAGTTGGACGTGGCATGGCGTGCGCGACTTGAAGATCACATCGGCACCTTTGCCGTGGAACCGCTGCGCAGCCGTGCGGCCTTGGTTATGGACAGCCGCCTGGCCCTTGCCGGGTTGAATGCGGTCACAGGCTTGCTGAGTTTTTGCCTGCCCGAGCGGGAACCCCACGCCGCACTGTACCGGCGATCTGAACAATTGCTGGATTTGCTAGGTCAGGATGATGTCTGGCCGCTGGCCTATCTTCAATGGGAAGTTGCCTTGCTGAACGAGTTGGGGTTTGGCCTTGATCTGAGTGTCTGCGCCGTTACCGGTGCCACCACTGATTTGATCTATGTCTCGCCAAAGTCGGGCCGCGCCGTTTCTGCAAGGGGCGCGGGCGCGTGGGCTGACCGGTTGCTGCCCTTGCCACCTGTCTTGCGCGGAGAAGGGCATGCGCCGGACCTCGAAATCGCGCAGGCCTTCGAGACGACGGGCTATTTTCTGGCCTCACGCATGGCCCCTGATTTGGGCAATCGCCCCCTGCCCGAGGCCCGGGCCCGCTTCGTTGCAGCATTCACTCGGAAGCTTTGAAAACCATTTCTTCTTCGGTCTCGGTCCGCAATATCATCACATTGCCCAGCACTTCCGATTGCGACATGGATGAGAGGGCGTCGAAGAACGCGATTTCGGCATCCAGATCGGGGCAGGCCATCTTCGTCGACTGGATCGGACCCAGTTCAAACCATGGATAGGGCACCGTCATAGCGGTGCTGAAGCGGTTGCACGGACCTTCGACGACGATTTTCCCCGTTTCAGGAAATTGCAGTGTCGCGGCAGCTGTAAAGGGTGCACCGTTCAGTTCTGTCAAGTGCCAGATCTTCCCCGCCGCCCCGTAGCCTGCAACCGTTTCGTCGCCTTGGCACGCTGATATGAAAGCAACCAGTACCAGCGGGGCGGCGCGGATCATTTCGAGGCCAGAACCAGATCAATCAGGGTTGCGTAAGACACAAGGGCGTCCCCGTCATCCACGTTCATCTGTTGCAGGCCAACAAGGCAGCCGTAAGCGGCCTTGGCAAACTCGTCATTCGTCACATCGAATTCGGACAGGATGTCGAGCAGCCGCTTCATCCGGGCCGCATCAACGTCCGCCAAAGCCTCTGCCACTTCCACGTTTTCGAGGGCCCAGGCGCGCAGGGCAGGGGCCGGGATATCCGCCTGAACGCTTTGTCCGAACCGGATCAGTTTGTCTGTTGGCGATCCATCAGCGTCCGCATCGTCGTTCAGCTTTGCCAACACGCGGGTCTTCCACTCTGCCAGAAGGGCGGATTGAAACGCGGGGACATCCTTGAAGTGCCAGTAAAATGACCCTTTTGAGGTCTTGAGGTGGCGCGACAACGGTTCCGCACGCAGCGCGGATTGTCCGAGGGATGTCAATTGTTCTAGCCCGGCATCAATCCAGGCGGCGGGGGAAAGAGGTGCTTTTGCCATACCTACCCGATACGCCTGCGTATTTCGCGTGACAAGCGAAAGCCGCACGATCGAGCGCCATCGGCGTTATGCCGCACATGCGAAGAGCGCCGTTGCGCAGAAAATGAGCAGGCCTGAGGTCTCTGGCCTGGTTTTCCATACTTGCTCGCGCTCCTGTATGCTTACGAGACAGACGCGCGGCTGGTCTGCGCGAATATGACCGGTGTCAGAGGGCTGAAACCAACGCCAGACCGACGACCAGAAGCATGGATGCTGCCATCGCCACATTGACCAGCCGTTGGCGTTCGGGCGGAAGGTTCATTTCCTTGAGCCGTGCACCGAACCCAACCCACAGTATGTGTATCGGCAGCCAGATCACATTCACGATCACCAGCTTCAACAAGGTCTCGGTCATCAAGGCATCCGGGAAAATTGAAAATCCCGAAAAGAGGGCGGTGTTGACGGCATAGGCTTTCGGATTGATCGGTTGCAGCAGAATACCTGCAATGATGCCTGGCTGTGTCGTGGCGGGCGAAAAGGCGAGCTGGGAGCCTGCGAAGGCGATGCGCAGGGCGAGATAGAGGAGGTAAGTTGTCGAAAGGATGAACAGGGCGGTCCGGACCCAGGGCGTCGCCAAGATCAAGGCGGCAAGGCCGGAAGCCACGGCAAGAATGACCAGATTGTTGCCGATGAACAGTCCCAGAACGTATCTGAGACCGGCCCGCATGCCATATGCGGCCCCCACCCCTGCCGCCGAAAGCACACCGGGGCCGGGGGTTACGATGAGAAAGAAAACGGCGGCGGCAAAAGTCAGCATGCCGCCACAGTCACCATTTTTGGATGACGGTCAATTGAGGCGGCGGAAACCGATACGGTTTCCGGCCGATTTCCGGATCGGAAATCGCCTCCCTAGCCCAATAGACGGCGTGCGATGACCTGTGCCTGAATTTCAGCCGCACCCTCGAAGATGTTTAGGATCCTCGCATCGCACAAGACACGGCTGATTTTGTACTCAAGTGCGAACCCATTGCCGCCGTGTATTTGCAACCCATTGTCGGCAGCAGCCCAAGCCACCCGGGCCCCGAGCAATTTGGCCATGCCCGCTTCGACATCGCAGCGACGTCCTTCATCCTTTTCGAAGGCCGAGAAATACGTCAGTTGCCGCGCGACCATGATCTCGACCGCCATCATGGCCAGCTTGTTGGCAACGCGGGGAAAGTTGATCAGAGATTTGCCGAACTGCTTGCGATCCTGTGCATATTGCATCGACAGATCGAGCGCGGATTGTGCGACTCCGATTGCGCGCGCCGCGGTTTGAATGCGTGCGGATTCAAAGGTTTCCATCAACTGCTTGAAACCTTTGCCCTCTTCGCCACCCAACAGGTTTTCGCCCTTGATGTGGAAGTTGTCGAAGGCCAGTTCGTATTCCTTCATGCCGCGATAGCCCAGCACTTCGATTTCGCCGCCTGTCATGCCGTCCGTCGGGAACGGGTTCTCATCCGTTCCGGGTATTTTTTCGGCCAGGAACATGGAGAGGCCCTTGTAATCCGTTGTATCCGGATCGGTGCGCGCCAGCAGGGTCATCACTTGCGTCCGGGTGGCGTGTGTAATCCAGGTCTTGTTGCCCGTGATCTTGTAGTCGCCGTTTTCATCCTTGACGGCACGGGTGCGCAAAGATCCAAGATCCGACCCGGTGTTCGGCTCGGTGAATACGGCCGTTGGCAGCGTCTCCGCGCTTGCCAATTTCGGCAGCCACTTCTGTTTTTGGTCTTCCGTGCCGCCTGCAATGATCAATTCGGCGGCAATCTCTGACCGCGTACCCAAGGATCCCACGCCGATATACCCCCGCGAAAGCTCTTCGCTCACCACGCACATCGACGCTTTGGAGAGGCCAAACCCGCCATATTCTTCGGGAATGGTCAGGCCAAACACGCCCATGTCTGCCAGTTCCTCGATGACCTCCATCGGGATCAGTTCGTCGTTGAGGTGCCAGTCATGGGCAAAAGGTTCGACCTTTTCGACGGCATAGCGGCGGAACTGCTCCCGGATCATCTCCAGCTCATCGTCCAGACCGGATGCGCCTACGGTCACTTCTGCACTACGCTCTTGCATCAGCGCCACAAGCCGCATGCGGGCGGCTTGGGTGTTGCCGCTCTGCGTAAGCGTCTGCACTTCGGGCACCATCATTGCACGCATGTCATCTTGCGTTAGGCCCATATCCTGCAGGCGCAGGATTTCGCCCTGGTTCATCTGGATGCCGCCATAGATCTGCCAGAGGTATTCTCCGAAGGCGATCTGGTGGATCAACGCTTCGACTTCACCAAATTTCGAGGATGCATCGAGGGCCGTGGCCCATTTCTGCATCTGCCGAAGCGATTCGGCATAGGTGGCCAACCACGCCAGCCCATGTGCCGCGGTCTGATTCTGTTCGACCAGATCGTTCGAAATACGTCCATCAATGCTCAGTTCGGCACGCAACCGGTCCTTTGCAAGTGTCACGATTGCATCGACCGGGGCAATCGCAGCCGCCGTCAGAGTCAAAAGATCATCAAGCAATACAGGTGCAACGTTCCCCAAATCCTGTCCGTCATGTGCCATCGTTCGGTTCCTCATAAATGTCTCCGCCGTCCATAGCTATTTCGCAGGCGCAGCGCAACAAATATTCGTTTCGCTGCGCTGTTTTGACTTATTATTACGCGTTATGATTCCGCATTGCGGCGCTGGCGCGGTTCAGCGGGCGCGGATATCACAGAGCGTATGGATATGATGTTCAGCCTTCTGCCGCCGGGCTTGTGGTTTGCGGCCTTGAGTATCGCGCTGTTGGGGGGCTTCGTCAAAGGTGTGGTCGGATTTGCCATGCCGATGGTTTTGATCTCGGGGCTATCGTCTTTTCTCGAACCCGAAATCGCGCTGGCAGGTCTCATTCTTCCGACGCTGATCACCAATGCGCCACAGGCGTTGCGCCAGGGGCTGCGACCGGCGCTGGCTTCTGCCCGCCGGTTCTGGGTCTACCTTGTTGTCGGAGGTGTGGTTTTGGTTGCCAGTGCGCAGCTTGTTCGCATCTTGTCGATTTCGGTACTGCTGGCGGTCATTGGCAGTGTCGTGACCGTGTTTGTTGTTGTGCAGTTGGCCGGATGGGGTTTGAAACTGTCCCGCCAACGGGCGGACGTCGAAGCGGGAATCGGGGTGATTGCAGGCTTCATGGGCGGGGTTTCGGGTGTGTGGGGATTGCCGACGGTCATGTACCTGACGGCATTGGGGACCGAAAAGACCGAACAAATGCGCGTCCAGGGTGTGATTTACGGCCTGGGGGCGTTGGCCTTGTTGGGCGCTCATGTTGGGTCTGGCGTCTTGCGGGCCGAAACCCTACCGCTGAGCGTCGCCCTGATTCTGCCCGGATTGCTTGGGCAATGGCTGGGAAACAAGGTGCTGGACCGGATCGATCAGGCTGCGTTCAAACGTGCGACCCTTTTGGTGCTGCTTGTCGCAGGCCTGAATCTGATCCGGCGCGCCGTTCTGGCCTAGGACGCGCGACGCGCGACGGTCAGGCCAGACACGTCTTCGATAAAGGTAACGATCCGCGTTTTGATCTTCTCGTCTTCGATCGAGGCGAGGGCATTCACGATGTCAAGACCGTTGTCACGCCGGGGCGCTGGGTCTTCTTCTGCCAAACCTTCAAAAAAGTAGGACGTCGGCACGTCAAAAATACGCGACAGTTCAAAAAGGCGGCTGGCTGCGACGCGATTTGAGCCGATTTCATATTTCTGAATTTGCTGAAACGACAAGTCGAGACGTTTGGCGACGTCTGTTTGCGACATGCGGCGCAAGGTTCTGATTTGCTTGAGTCGCTTTCCCACGTGAACATCTACTGCGTGTGCCATAATACCATTTACCTCCGGTTGATTTCGTTATGCAGTGATCCGCTATCAGGCGACTCGGTTCAACTGACTAGTTATAAACATTTTGCACACGTAAATGTTGCATTGATGTATGATATCTGTTACCCTATGGTATTATAAGTAATACATCAGAGATCGAACTTGAACGCGCCAGTCACACAATTTCAAGACGTTAATCAGCCACTGCTGTTCGAGATGATTCGTTCATTTACGACGCTGGCGCGGACGCTGAACCTGTCGCATGCCGTGGCGGAACTCAACAGTACACGGCAGACGGTGCGCCGCCATATTTCACAGCTTGAAGAACTTCGGGGCGTTCGGCTCTTTGATGTCGTCAACCGCCGCTACGAGTTGACACAGGACGGACGAGAGGCGCTGCCCTCGGCCTTGTCATTGCTGGGTCACGGGCGCCTTTGGCTCAAGGGCCAGATCAAGGATGTGAATGGGCTCATGGGCATGTCCTTTGAGGACGGCAAAGGTTGGTATTACTACCAGCAACAACAGCCCGTCAACGTGGCCTGGGCAAACAAGTCGCCGCTCCTGAGCACCGCAATTCGCTGTTGGGCTGAAACAGACGGTGCACTTGAGCATCCCAGAATGAACCTGATCCGGCCTTACGTGTTGATTTATCGCGATACGGATGCCGGCTGGATTTGTACGGAGGTCGGAGAAAAGTCGTTCTATTCGAAATGGTGGGGGTGGGCCAAGGCGCGCAGCAGCGTAGGGCGCTCCCTTGACCAGTTTCCTTTTGGGCCGGAGTTGGCGCGCGTCATGGATGTGCCCCTGCGCGAAGTGCAAACGACCCACGGCATACGAATAGATCAAGTTGTAACACGTGTTCCGCGCACCGACGGTGGTGAACCGGAGCATCTTGCATTCGAACGATTACTGCTCGGATGCCAGATGCCGGACGGCAGTTTTGCATTGATGGTTGTGGTCGACAGGCCCGAGTTGATTCGGGTCAGCGGCCTCGATCAATCCGTGCTGGAAGAGATGGCGGAGGACGTTTTTATCAGTTTCAGTAACGATTGACGATTTTCTTGTGGTGATTAACCACTATTGGGCGTTTCGGATTTTTTCCGCTACACTCCTCTCATCTGATATGAGAAGGAGAGAGTCGGGTGACGTTCCACAACATGCAAAGCGGCGAAAGATTTGTCGCGGCCAGCCATGGTCTAATTGCGGCACATGGATTAACGCTCAGCGTTGGTTATGATTTCGATCAGTATAAATCGCTTTTAAAAACAGCACGTCCCGACCATACGATCGGCGTCCCGTTCGACCCTGCATTACATGACTTCAGTGATGGTTCTGCATTCTGGATTGTGGCAACGGACCCAAAAGGTGACGTCGTCCATACCCAGACATTGCGACTGTTGAACCTGACCGGGCTCAGCCTGGCGGACCATCTTCAGACGAATTTTACAGACTTTCCGCCTCCGTCACTTCCCCTTGATCTCGAAAAATCCAATTACAGACGTGGCCCGGGTGCCAGTCGGATGACGGGCCGCATCGCATATCATGGGGAATTCTGGATCGGTGGCGCGCCCGGCCAATTCCGTGGAAGCGGCATCTCGACCGTTCTGTGCCGGTACGGATTTTACATGGCCATTCAGCGCTGGGATCCAGAGCATATGTTTGCGTTCATGCTGAACACTGTGGCGCACAAAGGGCTCGCCGCGCGGACCGGCTGGATGCACATGGATCCAGCCGCGTTGCAGTGGTATCCACGCAGCGGCCAACCACCGATCGAGACGGTTCTGGCCTACCTGCATAAAGAAGACATCGACTATCTGCTTGATCTGCCGATTGCCCCCGCCCAGGTAGCACAGGAGCCCGTTCGCGTCGTTCACGCACAAGCCGCCTGATACACCCGCGCAGCGTTGCCGCCGCTAACCGATGGCGGCGGCTCTCACGTCATCGTCAATGTAAGGCAGATACTGCTCGA
>CAYGQZ010000029.1:7795-24711 GCA_964352055.1 uncultured Rhodobacterales bacterium | reverse complement strand
AAAGGAACAAATGCGACTGGCTTTCGTAAGCGCTCCCCGGCACCGCCGTACTTGTCTTTGCAATTTCGATTTATCGTGCCGCCAGCATTTTGGACAACGCCACCGATATCGTTGCTTGTCAGTTCCTGTGCGTGCCCCAGTCAACGACGCGCGTGTCTTTCCGTTTCGTGCTTTTGTTATTCGAGTCTTGCGCCTTGCCCATCTCAACATGTCTTTTTCAGGATCATCTGAGCAGATTGGACTCGCATGTTTCTTGTAGCGCCCTGAATAAGGTTGGGCGAAGTCATCAACTGGTACCGACAAAGTGTGCCGCTATACGGGTTCCAAAATTCAGGGGGCTGAGCCTGCCATCTCACACACGATACGCCATTCTTCCGCCGTGACCGGCTGCACAGACAACCTGGAATTTCGGATCAACGCCATGTCGGCCAAACGCGGATCAGCCTTGACCATTTCGAGCGTCACGGGCGTCTGGACGGGTCTGATGGCCTTGATGTCTACGCAGTCCCACCGGTCATCATCGCTGGTACTGTCGGGATGTGCTTCGGAGATCACCTCGACGATACCAACAACTGCCTTCTCGGATTGCGAGTGATAAAAGAACCCTCTGTCCCCCACCTCCATCTCGCGCATGAAGTTGCGTGCCTGATAGTTGCGCACGCCGTCCCATTCCTCGCCTGCGTCACCCTTGGCAACCTGGTCGGACCAGCTCCAGGTTGATGGCTCGGATTTGAACAGCCAGTACTTCATCCGCCAATGACCTGTTTCCACGCGCTGATTTGCACGTCGCGAAACAATCCCGCCTTTGCGTAGGGATCGTTTTCAGCCCAGGACTGTGCTGCGGCCATATCCTCGACATCAAGCACAATCAGTGAGCCGCATGGCTTCCCGTCCGCATCAATGAAAGGCCCGGCCTGGCGCACAACGCCTGTGCTGTCCAGATACGCCAGATGCGCGGGCCGGTTTTCCATCCGCACATCCAAAGCGCCTGCTTTGTCCCAGGCCATCAACGCATAAAACATCTTATTCTTCCTTCAGTGGGCGCGCCAACAGCTGATCTATTGCGCCATTAATGTTCACCTTGTGGTCTACAAGATCCGCAACGGCCATGCATACCGGCAAGTCCACACCTAGATCCGCCGCTCTTTTGCGCAGGGCCCGTGCAGTGGCGGCACCCTCGACCGTTACACTTGCATCAAATTCAGTTCCCGCACCAAGGGCAAGACCCAAGCGGTAGTTTCGCGACTGATCCGACGTACAGGTCAGCGTCAGATCACCGAGGCCGCTCAACCCCATCAGCGTTTCGAATTCTGCACCCATCGCACTGGAGATGCGCCGCATCTCGGCAAAGCCTCTGGTCATCAGGGCTGCGCGCGCGCTGTCACCCAAGCCTGCACCAATGACAGCGCCGCACCCGATTGCGACGACGTTTTTGAGTGCGCCGCCCAACTCCGCGCCGATGACATCGGTTGTTCGATAAAGCCGCAAGGTCGGCGTGGACAGCGCTGCCTGCAATCGGGCCGCCGTTTCAGAATGGGCGCAGGCCAATGTGAGGGCGGTGGGCAATCCGCGTGCAATATCACGCGCAAAGCTTGGGCCCGTGAGGACCGCAACCTGAGCCGCGGCCGCCAAAACAGCACTTGGGCCACGTCCGGTTTCAAGGTCGATGCCTTTGCAACATGCGACAATGGTTTGTCCTGAAAGGTCCTGTTCCGCTGCGAATTTGCCCAGAGCCTGCATCGGAACCGCAAGCAGAATGATATCTGCATCAAGCGCCGCGTCCAGATCCGACGTGAGCCTCAGCTTTTTGGGCAATGCCACCTTTGGCAAACGGCGTGTATTTTCGCCGGTCCTCTCCATCTGCACGGCATGTGCCGCGTCCCGCGCCCAAAGCGTGACGTCTTGGGTTTGCGTCAGCGAAATGGCCAGAGCCGTTCCAAACGCGCCCGCACCGACAACGGCGACGGTCATGCCTTGGCTCCTTTCTTTCCCGATCCCAACATGGCTTGGCTTTGGGTATCCAACGGCATTCTGGGCCGTGCTGACATTGTCATGTCATCTGGTGCACGATATGGCATCTGCTCGATCCCCGCTGCGGCAATCATGGCTGCGTTGTCGGTACAAAGCGCCAAAGGTGGCGCCAGAAACGCACAGCCCGCTTCGGACGAAACAGTCTCCAAAATGGATCGAATTGTCATGTTTGCAGCCACCCCACCGGCAACACAGAAGGTCGGCGTTGCCGGTGACAATGACAGGTATCGGTCCAACGCGCGCGCACTTTTTGCGGCCAAACTGTCGGCAACCGCCATTTGAAACGAAGCGGCCAGATCCGCCTGATCCCCTTGGCGCAACCCGCCCTGGTCAGATACCAATGTGTCTCGGGCACGCAGAACCGCTGTTTTGAGGCCAGAAAAGCTGAGATCGCATCCCGGCTTGTCCCGCAACGGTCTGGGAAAACCAAAGCGCGATACATCCCCGGCTTTTGCAGATGATTCAATTGCAGGTCCGCCCGGCTGGCTTAGACCAATCAGGCGCGCCACCTTGTCAAAGGCCTCGCCGGGCGCGTCATCGATTGTACCGCCCAAACGCTCGAACCGGTCCGGGGCGTGTACGATCAAAAACTGGCAGTGCCCGCCTGACACCAACAACATCAAATAGGGAAACGGAACCCGATCCGACAAACGCGGGGTCAGCGCATGACCGGCCAGATGGTTCACGCCGTAAAGCGGTTTGCCCGTCGCAGCGGAAAGACCCTTGGCCATCATGACCCCCGAAACAACGCCGCCAATCAAGCCCGGGCCGCACGTCACGGCAATGCAATCAATAGCCCCCAGGTCAAGGTTTGCAGCGTCCAAAGCCCCTTGAATGGTGCCGTCCAGCCGTTCGGCGTGCGCGCGGGCCGCAATCTCGGGCACGACGCCACCGAAAGACGCGTGCAAGTCGGTTTGGCCGAACACCACAGACGACAGAATCTCCATATTGCCCGGTATACCGCGCACAACGGCCGCTGCGGTGTCGTCACAGCTGCTTTCGATTCCGAGAAAAGTTACAGGTTGCTTCATGTCGCTCGCTTTTGTTGCGCAAAGAACCAAGGCGAGGTAACACCCAAACCCGTGACAAACAATGCATCGCCTGCTCCTGTAGCCTTGTTGATGACGCGCCCGCGCGTGTCTTCAGAAGCATTCGTCGCACGCTTGTCCGACAGGGTCCGGGCAAGAGTTGCACCAATTTACAGCCCCCTGATGAAGATCCAGAGCCTTGACGCCAAACCTGATATCTTGGCGACGGACGCGGTGATCTTTACTTCATCAAATGGTGTCGCCCATGCGCCGAAAGGCAGAGGGCAAGCCGCGTATTGCGTAGGTGCCGCAACAACCGAGGCTGCGCGAAAGGCCGGGTGGCAAGCGCAGATGCGGGGCGAAAACGCAGAGCAACTGATCCTGAGCCTGTCAACGAAGCCGCCCGCTGAACGGTTGGTACATCTGTCTGGCGTCCATACGCGCGGCGATATCTGTGATCGGCTGAGTGCGCGGGGACTACAGGCCGTTAATATCCCCGTTTACGACCAGATCGCGCAAAGTCTAAGCCCGGACGCACACAAGGTTCTGGCCGATCGCCACCTGGTGATTGCACCGCTTTTTTCACCCCGTACAGCCGCGCAATTTGCCGCCGAAGTGCCACGCGCGCAACAGGTTCATGCAATTGTTTTAAGCAATGCTGTTGCACAAAGCCTTGAACAGGCTTCTTATGCGACAGTTATCGTATCTTCATCGCCTGACGTTGATGCAATGGTAGCAGCAATTGTGACTGTTCTTTCTGATCTACCTGCGGGTTGAGACGTAAAGCGCGGCAGAGTAGACTTGTTTGGGGCACTGCCCGACAAAGTGAGAATCGGAAAGGTAGGATCTTGGCCAAGCGCAAAAGTTCGAAAACTACAGCCCAGAGTGATCCGACCATTTCGGAAGACCAGAAAAAAAACACAAGCGATTCCCTTGAAGCAGCAACCGTTGCGCCAGGCGATGACGTTTCCATAGCCGATACGGTAAGTCCGATTGACGAAACGCCCACGGACCCGGTGGATGCGAAAAACGAAGGCGACACACTTACTGCCTTCGGTGGTGACGACACGGTTTTGGCTCAAGAGGTGGCCGATGCGGTCATTATCGAAGACAGCAAACTCGCCCCCGCAACGCCAGATACAGAGGATACCCTTGCGCCACCTCAAGGTGACGACATGGTCCTGCGTTCCGATGAACAACCGGACGCCGTCAGCCCAAATGAAAACGACGACACTGTCACGACGATGAAGGTCGAAGACAGCGTTTGGTCGACCGATGCGGCCGACAGTGTCTTGGCGGAAAGCATCGAAGACGGGGCGAACCCTAACACAGATAGTGAAGCTGCGAAAACATCGCCAAACCATGGCGATTCGTTCGAGACTAGCGCCGACGCCACTATCGAAGAACCTGAAAAACTGCAGCCTCGTCCCACGAGGATCATTGAGCCAGCGCCAGAACCGCAGCCGAAACCGCGCACGGTAATGCCGTTGATCTTCGGGGGGTTCATTGCTGCGTTGCTTGGCTTTGTTGCAGCGCGAACCGAGGTATTGGATTCGGTCCTGCCTGGCGGCCAGCGCGCGGAGGCACCGACAACGGCAGATCCGGCGACTGCATTTGATGACAGTGTCCTGACAAGTCAGATGGAAACCCTGGCCTCGCGGTTAGCTGCTTTGGAAGGAACCGTTGAGACGCGTTTCACCGCTTTGGAAGGAACCGTTGCGGCCTTGCCTGAATCCCAAGAGCCCACGCCTGCACCCAAAGTGGACCTGAGTAAGATAGAAGCGGATATTTCCGCGCTCACCAGCGAGATCGAGAGCATCAAAAACCAACCGGTGGCCGAAGCTCCGGTGCCCACCGAAGCATTGGATGCGGCACTGGCAGAATTGCGGGCAAAGGCGTCCGAACAACAAGCCGAAATCGATAAATTGCTGGCAGATCAGCAAAACACGATCAAAGACGCGGAAATAGTGGCGAAAGCAACGCTTGCACGTACAGCAATGACCGCGGTGCAATCGGCAATCAACGCTGGCATGCCGTTCGATGCGCCTCTGGGCGAGTTGGAGCAGACCGGATTGATCACGGCGCCCGCAGAGTTGTCCGGTATTGCCGCCGACGGCGTTACATCGCTGGCCGAACTTCAAGAGACCTTTCCCGATGCAGCACGCGACGCACTTTATGCCGCCCGGGATGCAGAAACCGGCAGTGGACTGGTTGGGTTTCTCGAACTGCAGTTGGGCACACGATCAATCGCACCGCAGGAAGGCACCGATCCTGATGCAGTGTTATCGCGGATCGAAGCTGCGATACGGTCAGGAGATCTCGATACTGCACTGACAGAGGCAGAGGCATTGCCCGCGCCCGCTCAGGACGCGATGAGCACTTGGATCGAAAAGGCGCAATCGCGTCATAATGCCGTATTGGCGGCGAACGCATTGGCTGAACGCCTTTCAGCACTTTAAGGGGCCCTTTCATGATCTGGTCTTTAGGAAAAATCATCCTCTTCATTGCCGCAGTGGCGGCGCTTGCGCTTGGCGCAGACTGGCTGCTTGACACACAAGGCGGCATTCGCCTGGTCGTCGCTGGCTACGAATATACGCTGGGGCCGCTCCAATCTGTGATCGCCATAACGGCGTTTGTGGTTGTTGTATGGATCGGGCTCAAACTGCTCGGCCTGCTCCGGGCGACCTGGAAATTTCTCAATGGCGACGAGACGGCGATCACCAGGTTTTTTGCGCGCAACAAGGCAGAGCGCGGATTCGATGCGCTGGCCGAAGGGATGATGGCGCTGGCGTCCGGCGATGGACGGATCGCGATGGCAAAAGCGGAAAAGGCCAATCGGTACCTGAACCGGCCTGACCTGACCAACCTGCTGACCGCACAAGCGGCAGAGATGATGGGTGACCGACGCAAGGCCGAAGAAACCTATCGCAAGCTGGTCACAAACGACGCCACGCGTTTTGTCGGCGTGCACGGCATCATGAAGCAAAAGCTGGCTGACGGGGACAAGGAAACAGCCCTGAAACTTGCGGAAAAAGCTTTTGAGCTGAAGCCAAAGCATGTCGAAACCCAGGACATCCTGCTCAAGCTGCAAGCCGACAAAAAAGACTGGGCAGGCGCGCGCCAGACCCTGAGCTCAAAACTGAAATATGGCAGCTTGCCGCGTGATGTGCACAAGCGACGCGATGCCGTCCTTGCACTGAGCGAAGCAAAACAGGTGCTCGCGAACGATCAAACCATCGAGGCCCGGGAAGAGGCCATTTTGGCAAATCGCCTGTCGCCGGATCTTATTCCTGCCGCGGTCATGGCCGCGCACAGCTACATCGACAAAGGCCAAAAGAAATATGCCGCGCGTTTGCTCAAGAAGGCATGGTCGGTTCATCCGCACCCCGATTTGGCGGCTGCCTTTGCCGCCATTGAACCCGGCGAATCCCCAACGGAACGGCTCAAGCGGTTTACATTGCTGACCAGAAGCCACCCGGACGATCCGGAAACCCGTATGCTGATGGCAGAACTGTACATCGCCGCCGAAGACTTCCCGCAGGCGCGCCGCACACTGAGCGATCTTGTTGAAACTGATCCAACGTCCCGATCCTTGACCCTGATGGCCGCGATCGAGCGTGGCGAAGGTTCCAGCGACGCGGTTGTCCAGGGCTGGATGGCCAAAGCTGTCACAGCCCCTGTTGGACCGCAGTGGATCTGTGACAACTGTCAGAACATACACGCCGAATGGACACCCACTTGTCAAAACTGCGGAGCATTCGACACATTGACCTGGAAACGTCCACCGGTGTCAGAGGTGGCTATGCCTGGCGGATCGGCAATGCTGCCGCTTCTGGTTGGAAATAAAGTGAAAGACGAGGCTTCCGCAGAGACTTCCAGCGACCCCGATGTGCTTATCGCAGAAGACATGGGTAACCCACCATCAAAAGTGAGCTAGACGCAAAGCAGGATCATACCCTTTTGGGAAATTTTTTGCTTTGCAAGATCATTGCTACCGAACTATCGGCTAGGTATCCGGGGCGTTTCAATCTACACCGAGCCACATCAACGCCAAAGAAGAGCCGAGGAATATAACGTGCGAAATCCTTTCCGTGTCATACTGTGTCTGACTGTTCTTCTGGTCAGCGCTTGCACGCTGCCACGCGGATCTGCGATTCAACAAGAGATCACGATTTCTCAAGACTCACCCGCCGCGCCGTTTGCGGTTGTGCCGGTTTCGCGAGCCAACATTAACACACTTCAGACCTGGCCAAGTACGGGTTCGGTCAGACAGTATCGTTGGTTTTCGGGTCACGCAGGGCCCAAATCGAACGTGATTGAGACAGGTGACAGCGTAAATCTGGTTATCTGGGACAACCAGGAAAACTCTTTGCTGACGTCACGTGAGCAGAAAAGCGTCACCATGGATGGCCTTTTGGTTGGACCAAGTGGAACAATCTTTGTGCCTTATATCAACGAGGTGGTTGTTCGGGGAAAAACACCGGAAACCGCACGTGCAGACATCGAGCAGCGCATGGAGATGGTTGTCCCGTCCGCTCAGGTGCAGCTGGCGGTCGTCCCGGGTCTGGACAATTCCGTGGATGTTGTAGGTGGTCTGGCCGCTCCGGGCACGTATCCGCTAGCAAACCGGAATGTCTCCATCCTCAGCATGATTTCGCAAGCTGGGGGGATTGAACCAAGTCTGGAAAACCCATTGGTCCGTGTCATTCGGGCGGGAAACACCTACGCAATCAGTTCAGAGACCCTTTATGAAACGGCATCTGCGAATGTTGTTCTGAGGGGCGGCGACAAGATCATTGTCGAAGAAGATGACCGTTTCTTTGTTGGCCTTGGTGCCACTGGCTCAGAACAAATCGTCCCGTTTGACCGCGAAACCATTACTGCGATCGAAGCCCTGGCTATGCTGGGAGGTCTGAATGAAGTGCGTGCAAACCTGCAAGGCATCCTTGTCCTGCGCGAATATGATCGCGAAGACGTGCGCATCGACTCGAGCGGGCCTGAGAAACGGCAGATCATCTTCGCTATTGATCTGACATCGGCCGACGGCCTCTTTGCTGCCGGCAAGTTCAACATTCAGCCCAATGACCTGGTTATGGCAACAGAAAGCCCTGTGACTTCGATCAACACGATCTTTGGTCTGGTCGGTCGGCTTCTTGGCTTCCAGGCGATCTTTACGAACTAAAGCCGTTCGTAGTCTTGCTTGGGGCAATGCCCCTGGCCTGAAGGCATGTTGGGAAACTTGGAGACTGTTGTCGGTCAACAGCCCAAAAAAAAGCCCCGGAGAAGTCTCCGGGGCTTTATCTTATTCAAGACTGTACAGCTACAGCAAACACGGATCGTATCAGTACCGATAGTGCTCGGGCTTGTAGGGACCTTCGGGTGTCACGCCGATGTAAGAAGCTTGATCGTTGTTCAATTCGGTCAGTTTGACGCCGATGCGACCCAAGTGCAGACGGGCTACCTTTTCATCAAGATGCTTTGGCAGGATGTACACTTCATTCTTGTACTGCTCGTTGCGCGTCCAAAGCTCGATCTGTGCCAATACCTGATTTGTGAAAGATGCTGACATCACGAATGACGGGTGACCTGTCGCGTTGCCAAGGTTCAGCAAACGTCCTTCCGACAACAGGATAAGACGATTGCCATTCGGCATTTCGATCATATCCACTTGCTCTTTGATATTCGTCCACTTGTGGTTCTTGAGTGCGGCGACCTGAATTTCGTTGTCGAAGTGCCCGATATTGCCAACGATGGCCATGTCCTTCATCTCGCGCATGTGCTCGATACGGATCACGTCCTTGTTGCCGGTGGTGGTGACGAAGATATCCGCGGTTGCAACCACGTCTTCAAGTGTTGTGACCTGATATCCATCCATGGCTGCCTGCAAGGCACAGATCGGGTCCACTTCTGTCACGATCACACGCGCGCCGGCACCGGACAAAGAGGCTGCCGAGCCCTTGCCGACGTCACCATAGCCCAAAACAACAGCAACTTTGCCCGCCATCATCGTATCCGTCGCGCGACGAATGCCATCAACCAGGGACTCTTTGCAGCCGTATTTGTTGTCGAACTTAGACTTAGTGACGCTGTCGTTTACGTTGATGGCAGGGAAAGGAAGCTGTCCCTCACGCACCAGTTGGTACAGACGGTTTACGCCCGTTGTCGTTTCTTCGGACACGCCTTTGATCTGATCACGTATTTTGGTGAACCAGCCAGGGCTTTGCGCCATGCGCTTGGCGATCTGCTTTTTGATCACCTCTTCTTCCTCGGAAGTCGGTACGGGGATGATCTCTTCACCCGCCTCGGCACGCGCGCCCAAAAGAACATAGAGCGTTGCATCGCCGCCATCATCAAGGATCATGTTCGGGCCATCTTCGAATTGGAAAGACCGGTCCAGGTAATCCCAATGCGCCTCAAGGGTCTGACCTTTGATCGCGAATACTGGCGTACCAACCGCAGCAATTGCCGCAGCTGCGTGATCTTGCGTCGAGAAGATGTTGCAAGACGCCCAGCGCACATCGGCTCCCAGCGCGGTCAGCGTTTCAATCAAGACACCTGTCTGGATCGTCATGTGCAGTGATCCAACAATCCGGGCTCCGGCAAGTGGCTTGGAGTCCCCGTACTCTTCCCGCAGCGCCATCAGGCCCGGCATTTCGGTTTCAGCGATGTTCAACTCTTTGCGGCCATACTCTGCCAGAGCGATGTCCTTTACGATGTAGTCTTGGCTCATCCTAAACGTCCTCAAATAAAGTCGGACGATGCGCTATCAGGTTCTGGCACGCGGCTCAATGTGCCATTTTGCAACCCATCGCTTCAATCGTTCAGCGCTGCCAAAAGCGCGCCGCCCGTTTCCATGTCTGACCCCTTATCGCCTTGCGAAGTGATGCACAGATACCGTCTCGGAAATGCTCGACCTGTGTCCATGCCCCATCCAGGACTGCGCTTGCATTCGCATGCTTTCACGGTTTGGACGGATGAGAATGACTGTGCGCAGGATACGACCAGGCTGGCTCTCGTTATATTGCCGTCAGCGGAGGCCACCTCCTACAGTGGCGCCGCATTCAGGATGATCGTCACTGCCGTCAAAAATAGCGGTTTCACTGCCCGCCTTGTCATGAAAAACATGATGAGATGGAAATGGCTTCCCTCCGGCTGAATGAGGACCCGCATGGCAAAACCTCCCCGCGCATGGCAACGGATGCTGTCTGGCCGCAGGCTGGACCTTCTTGATCCGACACCCATGGATATCGAGATCGAGGATATCGCCCACGGTCTTGCCTTCGTTGCGCGCTGGAACGGCCAGACGCTGGGCGATTACGCCTATTCTGTCGCTGAACATTCGCTTTTGGTCGAGGCGATCTTTGGGCGTATAGCGCCCAGGGCACCGATCAAGTGGCGGCTGGCAGCATTGTTGCATGACGCGCCGGAATACGTGATTGGCGACATGATCTCTCCGGTCAAAGCTGCGGTTGGTCCGGGATATGGGGCATTGGACGAAAGGCTGGAGGCGGCCATTCGTATCCGGTTTGGTCTGCCCGCCAAGATACCACAAAGCATCAAACGTCAGATCAAGAAGGCTGACAGACTCAGCGCCTGGATGGAAGCGACCCAAATCGCGGGCTTTACAGTGGCGGAAGCCGACCGGTTTTTTGGTGCGCCCGATCCAAAACTGATCAAGGATCTCACGATTGTCCTCAGACCGCCAATCGAAACACGTGCAGACTTTACCGCGCGCCACGCCGTTTTGCTTGAAGCTCTCTGATGGTCAATGTCCGCTGCGCGATTCCACTGGACGCACCCTCAATGGCGCGGTTTCTCAACGAAATCATCAAGGAGGGCGGCACAACAGCGATGACACAGCAGGTGGCCGGCAAGGACATCGCCGACTTGATGAACGAAAATGATGGTCAATCCGCCTGGCACGTTGCGCTGAATGACAGCGAAGAGGTTGTCGGATTTCAGTGGATCGCACCCGCCGATTATCTGGCTGTCGAAGCCGCCGAAATTGCGACTTTCGTACAGATCGGGCAGACGGGGCTTGGGATCGGTTCAAAGTTGTTTGACGCCACACGCGCAGCCGCAAAGACCATCGGATACAAATGGATCAACGCCAATATCCGCGCCGATAACGAAGGCGGGCTCATATACTACCAGTCCCGCGGTTTCATAGACTATGCTCGGCTGGACGGGTACCGGCTGGAAAATGGCCAGAGTGTCGACAAGATCCTCAAACGTTTCGACATCTGAGTGGACGTCAATTCTCTTGGCAAGAAATATCCTCGGGGGGAGCGCCGGAGGCGCGGGGGGCAGACAGCCCCCAACCAACCTTTAACGAGGAGAGCGTTTGGCAAGAATGCGCTGCAACGTCCGACGGTGCATGTTCAACCTGCGTGCGGTTTCTGAAACGTTGCGATCGCACAACTCATAAACCCGTTGAATATGTTCCCACCGCACCCGGTCTGCGCTCATCGGATTTTCGGGCGGCGGCGGCAGATCATCCCCAGAGGCAAGTAGCGCGTTGGTGATGTCAGTGGCGTCAGCAGGCTTGGACAAATAGTCCGTTGCCCCGATTTTCACGGCAGCCACAGCCGTGGCAATGGCACCGTATCCGGTCAGGACAACCACGCGTGCTTCAGGGCGCTTGTCGCGCAGCACTTCGACCACATCAAGGCCGTTACCGTCTTCCAGGCGTAGGTCAATCACCGCATAGGCGGGTGGCCGGGCCGTGGCAATCGCTCTGCCAGCAGCCACGGAATCAGCAGTTTCCACTTCAAAACCGCGTTTCTCCATGGCCTTTGCCAATCTGCGCAGAAACGGTTCGTCATCGTCCAGCAAAAGCAACGATTTGTCGTCGCCCAAGTCCAATTGCGCACTGTCAGCCATCAAGCTCTCCGGTTCCTCGCCGCCAATTTTTGCGGCTGAAACTGAATATGGCTCGGCCTATGGCAATCGTCAATTTTTTCCGGAATTTCAGCTGTTTTCTATAAAGCAGGCAACACGATCCGCCATCGTTTCCGCGTTCACGTCGCGGCGAAAAAATTCGACGAAACCGTGCTCCGGCAAAACCAGATACGTAAATGTCGAATGATCCACCAGGTAGAACTCATCGCTTTTGTCATGCGCCTTGTAATAGGTGCGATAGGCTTTGCTGGCTGCCGCAATCTGCTCTTCTGACCCGGTCAGTCCAATCATCTTTTCATGCAGGTTGTAGGCAAAATCACCAACGATCTCGGGCGTGTCCCGTTCGGGGTCGATGGTAATGAACACCGGCGTTGTGGACATTCCGCGCTCTGCCAAAAGATCGACAGCCTCAACATTTCTCGACGTATCGAGCGGACACACATCCGGGCAGAAGGTGTACCCGAAATAGATCAATGTCGGCTCTGTTATGATATCGGTATCCGTGACCGTCTCGCTCTGGGCATTCACCAGTTCAAAAGGTCCTCCAATTCCGTTTCCGTCGCCGGCCACCTGCGTTGCCTGGCATTGGGCAAAAGGGCCTGCATCGTCCGGTTTTTGCAACATCCACCACAGCCCGCCCAGAAAAAGGGCGGCGACAATTGCGGCAACGGGTGCAATGATACGTGACATTGTGGGCCTCGATCTGACTGGATAGATGATAGCTACCAGTCTGACGACCAAGTGCAACAAACGAAGTAGTGACACAATGGCGCAACAAAGTATCAGCCCGATCACCGGCAAGCAAAGATCGAACTGGATTCGCCTGCGGACGATGATCCTTTTGCGTTGGGTTGCCATTGTTGGGCAACTCGTCGCCCTCGTTGTTGCACAGCAGATCTACGGACTGCAGCTCGAAGTCGGGTTATGCTATCTGGCGGTCGGCGTGTCCGTGATTGGCAATCTGGTCGCGATTTTTATCTTCCCTGAAAACAAGCGCCTGACCGAGTTTGAAAACCTGCTGATGGTGCTGTTCGACCTGCTTCAGCTTTCGTTTCTCTTGTTCTTGACAGGCGGCCTGCACAACCCCTTCGCCTTGTTGGTTCTGGGCCCGGTGACAATCTCGGCTGCTGTTCTGACGACACGTTCTACGTTATTGCTCGGCGGTACAGCCATTGTTCTGGTGACCTTGCTGTCTGAATACCATTTACCGCTCAAGACCCAGCAAGGCTTGATCCTGCGCATTCCGGAACTGTTTGTGTTCGGAAACTGGATCGCCCTGGTCATCGCCATTTGTTTTATTGGCGCCTACTCCCGCCGGGTCACATCCGAAATTCACTCCATGTCAGACGCGCTTTCGGCCACCCAGCTTGCGCTGTCCCGCGAACAGAAGCTTACCGATCTTGGGGGTGTCGTTGCGGCGGCTGCGCATGAATTGGGCACACCCTTGGCAACAATAAAGCTCGCAAGTGCGGAACTGATCGAAGAGTTGTCGGATCACCCGGAATTGCGGGAAGATGCGCAGTTGATCCGCGAACAGGCGGATCGATGTCGTGACATCCTTCGCGATATGGGGCGTGCAGGCAAGGACGACTTGCATCTTCGCCAAGCTCCTCTGATGACGGTTGTTCAGGAGGCGGCTGAACCGCATTTGCAACGGGGCAAGTCGGTGAATTTCTCGCATGATCCAGCGGCCGGAGACGAAGTCGATCAGCCAGCCATTTTGCGCCAGCCAGAGATTATTCACGGCCTCAGAAATCTGATCCAGAACGCCGTAGACTTCGCGCGTTCCAGTGTGTGGGTCGAAGCCAATTGGAACCAGTCTGTCGTTTCCTTGCGCATCATTGACGACGGCCGCGGGTTTCCCCCTCAACTGTTAGGGCGGATTGGTGATCCCTTTGTCCGTCGAAGAAAAACCAACGTCGAGCGCCAACAACGCCCGGAATACGAGGGAATGGGTCTGGGTTTGTTCATAGCAAAAACGCTATTGGAGCGCTCCGGCGCCGAGCTGACCTTTTCGAACGGTGGCGACCCCTATCGCGCTGACGGCGATGCGCCCCATGTCGGGGCGATTGTTGAAGTGGTTTGGGAACGCCAGAAGATTGACGCCCGCAGCGGTGAAAACGCAATACCCCAAAACCGCAGAAACGAGCCCATTCGTGCCTGAATAAGCACACTGTCCAATCACGCTTTGACCTTTAACACTCTGTTAACCTCGATCCCGGAATGTACAACGAGTTTGTTTGATTGGATCCAAGCCCGGTGACTTTGGTCGAAATATCTTTTGTTCTGTTGTGTGCGTGTGCGTCCGCCTTGGCGGGCCTCGCATTTATCAGGCGTGATCAGGTTCCGGTTCCGGCGGCCACACCGGAAAAGGATTCAGACCTCCATTTCCTGTTCCATGATCTTGATCTTGAACATGCGTCGGACGGCGCGGAAACGTTCGTTTATGACCACCAAAAACACTCTGATTGGGACTCGTTGCGTACCAGCCTTCAAGTTCGCTTTCCGGGCCTGCCCGACGAAGAACGCTTGCGCGATATCGACAGCCTGACCTTGTACGCTTCGCAACCTGGTGATCACACGGTTGTTCAATTGGATCGTGAAGGCAGCCATACAAGGCTGACGATCAAGGACAGTTTCGCTTCTGACGCGCGATCAACGCTTGAAATCGCGAACATGAAATCCGAATTGGACATGCTGCGTCTCGCTGCGAATGGTGCGCCTTACCCGATCTGGCTCACAGATCGTGATAATCATATTTCATGGCGCAATCAGGCCTACAACACGATCGCAGACTCTTTGTCCCGAAGCGCAGCGGCAGAGGCCAGGCATTTGTTTGACACCGCCGCAAACAACATCCAGCCCGGCAAAACAGTTCGTGTTTCGATACCAAGCAAACACGACAACACGTTGAAATGGTACAGCGTAACGGCCACTGAGGCTGCAAACAGCACTGTCTTTTATGCAATAAACATTGACGCTGTCATTCAGGCCGAAGTCGCCCAGCGCAACTTTGTTCAGACTTTGGCTAAGACTTTTGCCCAGCTATCCATTGGGCTCGCTATCTTTGACCGGAACGGCCAGTTGGCCTTGTTCAATCCGGCGCTTGTCGATCTCACTTCATTACCCGCAGAGTTTCTGAGCGCGCGCCCGGATTTGTTGTCATTCTTTGATCGATTGCGCGACAATCGAGTGATGCCCGAACCTAAGAACTACCTGTCATGGCGGCAGGAAATCTCCAATGTCATCGCCGCAGCATCCAATGGCAGTTATCAGGAAACCTGGACATTGGACAGCGGCCATACCTACAGGGTCATCGGGCGTCCCCACCCCGACGGCGCGGTTGCGTTTCTGATCGAAGATATAACAGCTGAAATCTCGCTGACCCGGAACTTCCGCGCCGAACTTGAGCTGGGCCAGTCTTTGATGGACACATTTGAGGACGCGCTTGTGGTCTTCTCGTCTGCGGGCGTTCTGACATTCTGCAACCTCGCGTACACCGAGATGTGGAAGCTGGATCCGGACAATACATTCGCGGATGTAACGATTGTCGACAGCATCAAGGAATGGCAGTCGCAATGCAGCCCCGATCCGGCCTGGGGAGACATGCGTGACTACGTCATGAAAA
The DNA here is from genome assembly GCA_964352055.1 of uncultured Rhodobacterales bacterium. Taxonomy (GTDB): domain Bacteria; phylum Pseudomonadota; class Alphaproteobacteria; order Rhodobacterales; family Rhodobacteraceae; genus Tateyamaria. The sequence continues at coordinate 9,123 of CAYGQZ010000029.1, read as the reverse complement.
TCGGTGATCGTGCGCCCTGGAACGCCACAATTACCCATTTGGTCCAAGGGAAGTTCAACGCGCAAGTCTCACCCATTGCCTCTGGCGCGACGGTTATCCAATTCACTGAGCTCATCCCGGCAGAAACAACTGTCCGTCGTAGTTAGCCCGCGCCATTCCGCTTGCAGTAGCACGACGGCACGGTAGTTTGGCACCATGGTGCCTTCAACTCAGATCATTCACTTGGCGGATGCCGACGCAACGGCAGCATTTGCCGCGAAGATCGGTCCAGAATTGGCGGCAGGTGACGTTATGTTGCTGAACGGGCCGGTTGGTGCAGGCAAAACCCATTTTGCGCGCGCCTTGATCCAGTCGATTTTGATCGAGCCCGAGGATGTCCCGTCGCCCACGTTCACGCTGGTCCAGACATACGACACTTCAAAGGGTGAGCTTTGGCACACAGACCTGTATCGCATCGGATCTGACACTGAAATCGATGAATTGGGCCTGTTGGACGCTTTTGAAAATGCAATTTGCCTGGTGGAATGGCCGGATCGCCTTGGTAAAATGTGTCCCCAGAATGCGCTAACCATCGATCTTATCGCCCGGGGCGACACGCGCGATGCCTATCTCAGCTGGACCGATGAGCGCTGGACCAACGTATTGGCAAAAGTGATGCAGGATGCCTGACCGATCTGCGCTCATCCCCGCATTTCTCGGAACAACCGATTGGGCCTTGGCCCAGCGCGTCACAATTGCCGGTGATGCCTCCAACCGCAGATATGAACGTCTGACGCGAGCAGACGGAGAGACGGCGATCCTCATGGATGCGCCCGCCGAAAAGGGCGAAGACACGCGGCCCTTTGTGCGGATCACCGAATTCCTGCGAAAGGCTGGTCTGTCCGCTCCGCAGATATACGCACAAGATACGGCCAACGGGTTTTTGCTGCTCGAAGATCTGGGCGACGATCTGTTTGCTCGTATTGTTGCACGATCTCCCGCGATGGAACGGCCCTTGTATCAAGCGGCCACAGACGTTCTGCTGCATCTGCATCGATTTGATCCTCCGGACCTCACGCGCTGTGATGCACGGATGATGACGGATATGATCTCGCTGGCGTTCACCTGGTATCAACGCAGCGCGCTTGGCTACACGGATGACATCGCCCAAACAGAATTTCAGGACGCGTTCCATGACATTTTGGAACCATTGAACGCCCGCACCAATGTTGTGATTCAGCGCGATTACCATGCAGAGAACCTACTGTGGTTGCCAGAAAGATCAGGTATCGCGCGTGTCGGTTTGCTGGACTATCAGGATGCGCTGATCGGTCACCGCGCCTATGATC
>CAYGQZ010000029.1:4310-7695 GCA_964352055.1 uncultured Rhodobacterales bacterium | reverse complement strand
CGTGTCGGTTTGCTGGACTATCAGGATGCGCTGATCGGTCACCGCGCCTATGATCTGGTGTCGATCTTGCAGGACGCCCGACGGGATGTGTCGCCTGACACTGCCGCTGAAATGATTTCCCGATATGCAGATGCGGCAAATATCGCGCTTTCGGAATTCCAGGCGGACTATGCCATATTGGGCTTGCAGCGCAATTTGCGGATTCTTGGCATTTTCACGCGGCTTTCGTTGGAGAAAGGCAAACCGCATTACGTCGATTTCATGCCACGCGTCTGGGGCCACATTCAAACAAACCTCGCTCATCCCGCGCTTTGTACTGTCGCGCCGCTCGTCAATGCGGCATTGCCTGAGCCAACAGCAGACATCCTTCAGGGTCTCAAAGAAAAATGCGTCACGAACCCCCAGCCGTCATGATGTTCGCAGCCGGTTTTGGAACCCGCATGGGTGCCCTGACCGAGAATCGCCCAAAGCCACTGATCGAGGTTGCCGGGCGGCCTTTGATTGATCATGCGCTTGCCCTCGTGCAAGAGGTGCAACCGCGCAGTGTGGTGGTCAACTTGCACTACAAAGCCGAAATGCTGGAACAACATCTGAGCGGTACCGGTGTCGCAACCATACGAGAGCAGCCAGACATTCTGGACACCGGCGGCGGCTTGCGCAATGCCCTGCCTCTTTTGGGTTCGGACCCTGTCATTACGACGAATACAGATGCGGTTTGGGTCGGGCCCAACCCGTTGGAATTGCTACTAGGGGCTTGGGATCCGGTGCGGATGGACGCATTGCTCGTCTGCGTTCCAACGGGTCAGGCGCATGGGCACAAAGGTGCCGGCGACTTCACCATTGGGCCAGATGGACAACTGACCCGCAAAGGGAACACGGTCTATGGTGGTGTCCAGATCATGAAAACCGACCTGCTGCGCGACATTCCCGAGGCCAGCTTTTCCCTCAATCTGATCTGGAACAAGATGGCGGAATCGCATCGCCTTTTTGGTCTGGAATATCCCGGCCAGTGGTGTGATGTCGGCCATCCGGGGGGGATCGCAGAGGCCGAAGCGATGCTGGCGCAAGCCAATGTTTGAACCCAGCGACAGCCCGCGTCTTTTTGGGTGTGCGCCCGGCATCGATTTTCCCGCAGCCGTTCTGGGCGGATTGGAACAGCGGCTAAAGGATGCACCACCAGAGGCTTGGGCCCGCGTCACAATTCTGGTCAACACCCAACGCATGGCACGGCGCTTGCGCGCGCTGTTCGACGCAGGACCCGCCCGCCTTTTGCCCCGTATCCAGGTCCTGACCGATTTAGATGGGTTATTGCAGGGCGCACCACTGCTGCCCGCGGCATCCGGGCTGCGTCGACGGTTGGAGCTTGTGACACTGATCGCAAAACTGATCGAGGCGCAGCCTGATCTGGCAGCAAGATCTGCAAGTTTTGATCTGGCCGACAGCCTGGCCACGTTGATCGATGAAATGCAAAGCGAGGGGGTCACACCAGAAGACATTGCCAAGCTTGATGTCACGGACCAGTCCGGGCACTGGGCCCGGGCTCAGCAATTCATCGCGATCGCACAATCATATATCGGGTTCTCCGAGAACGCGCCCGACCCGGAGGCCCGACAACGCGAGACTGTCCTCAGGCTCACCGCTCAGTGGGCCGACGCGCCGCCAAGTGATCCGATCATTATTGCGGGCTCGACTGCATCACGTGGAACCACACAATTGCTGGTGCAGGCCCTTACCACGCTGCCGCAGGGGGCCGCGATCCTGCCCGGGTTCGATTTCGACATGCCCGCAAAGGTCTGGGAAAAGATGGGGGACGAAACCACGGGCGAAGACCATCCGCAATTCCGGTTTCTGCAATTGGCGCGCAGCTTAGATCTGACACCCTGCGCCATAAAACCTTGGGTGGAAGCAGCGCCGCCATCCGCGGCCAGAAACAAACTGGTGTCCCTCGCCTTGCGCCCAGCGCCCGTCACCGATGCGTGGCGACGCGAAGGTCCTGATTTGACTGATTTGTTTGGAGCTACCGAAAAAATCACCTTGGTCGAGGCTGACACCCCCCGTGCCGAAGCCATTGCGATCGCGATGCGTCTGCGTACAGCCGCCGAAACCGGTCAGACCGCAGCCTTGATCACCCCGGATCGGATGCTGACACGGCAGGTTACGGCCGCTCTTGACCGCTGGAATATCGTGCCGGATGACAGCGCTGGGATGCCACTGCACCTGTCTCCGCCTGGCCGGTTTTTGCGTCATACAGCGGCGCTTTTTGAGCGGCCCCTGGATGCGGAAGCACTGTTGACGCTGCTCAAACATCCACTGACCCATTCCGGTGGGACCCGCAACACGCATCAACTCAACACACAGCGACTTGAGCTGCAAATTCGGAAAGACGGCCTGCCCTATCCTGACCCGCCCGGTCTTTTGGCCTGTGCCCGCAAGACTGTGAAGGACAGCGATGCAGCGATCGAGACTTGGGCAAACTGGGTGGCCGAGACGATTTGCTCCCGGTTCACCACGGCACATTTGCCGCTTGTTGACTGGGTGGCACGCCATCTTGCCCTGACAGAGGGGGTGGCCGCCGGATCAGCCGCAACAGAAGACAGCGAACTTTGGCAGAAAAAGGCGGGGCAGGAAGCCCGCAAAGCCATGGACGAGGTGCTGGCTCAAGCAGAATACGGCGGTGAGATGTCGGCCAGTGACTATACGGCACTGATCGGTGCGATCCTGTCACAAGGCGAAGTGCGTGATAGAGATGCGCCACATCCCGGAATCATGATCTGGGGCACTCTGGAGGCGCGGGTGCAGGGCGCGGACCTTGTCATTCTGGCGGGCCTGAACGACGGCACATGGCCGGAACCGCCTGCCCCGGACCCGTGGCTCAATCGGAAAATGCGGTTTGATGCGGGCCTATTGCTGCCCGAACGACGGATCGGACTGTCTGCGCACGATTTTCAACAGGCCATCGCCGCGCCAGAGGTTTGGTTGACCCGCTCGATCCGATCAGATGACGCAGAAACAGTGCCTTCCCGGTGGATGAACCGGCTGTCCAACCTCTTGTCCGGGCTCGGGCCTTTGGGCGGACCCGAAGCGTGGAGCGCCATGAAGAACAGAGGCGCGCTTTGGCTCGATATGGCTCGGCAACTGGACGCGGCGCCTGAGCAGGAAAAGGCCCATCGCCCGTCCCCGTGTCCGCCTGTTGCGGCCCGCCCCCGGCGGTTCACGGTAACCGAAATTCAAACCTTGATCCGTGACCCTTTTGCGATTTACGCAAAACACGTTCTGCGCTTGCGGGCACTCAGGCCACTCGTGCAGACACCGGACGCATTGCTGCGCGGTATTCTGTCCCATGACGTCATGGAAGCCTTTGTAAAGGACACCATCGCCCGGCCCG
>CAYGQZ010000029.1:0-4210 GCA_964352055.1 uncultured Rhodobacterales bacterium | reverse complement strand
ATTCTGTCCCATGACGTCATGGAAGCCTTTGTAAAGGACACCATCGCCCGGCCCGACACCATGACCGTCGAAAGCCTGATGCATCATGCCACCGATGTTCTGCAGCGGGATGTGCCATGGCCCGCTGCACGGATCCTGTGGCTGGCGCGCTTTGGTCGGGCCGCAGAATGGATTGTCGAGTCTGAAACACAGCGTCAAAGCATAGCGACCCCTGTCGCATTCGAAGACACAGCTATCGGCCGCCTGACCCTGCCCGTCATCGCCACAAAGCTTGAAGGGCGTGCCGACCGCATCGATATGGACGATCAAGGCGCGGTTATACTGTATGATTACAAAACCGGAACGCCGCCATCGAAGGACCAGCAAAAACACTTCGACAAGCAATTGCTGATCGAGGCAGCGATGGTCGAAGAGGGTGCTTTCGAAACCCTCGGACCTCGGAGTGTTCGTGGTGCCAAATACATTGGCATTGGTGCCAATCCGCAGACAGTACCGGCCGCGATTGAGGATGAGCCGTCGCGTCAGGTTCTGGCAGAACTTGTCGGTCTTCTGGGTGCATATCTGGAGGCCGAAAAGGGCTATACTTCACGCCGCGCGCTCGACAAGGATGCGGATGAACGGGATTACGACCAACTGGCGCGCTTTGGGGAGTGGGATGGCACGGACGCGCCACGTCCGGAGGCGCTGACATGAGTGGCGTCAACGAGGCAACCCGCCGCCAGCAAGACGCCGCGCGGCCGATGGAATCGACATGGCTGTCGGCCAATGCCGGGTCTGGTAAAACGCGCGTTTTGACGGACCGGGTCGCGCGACTTTTGCTGGAAGACGTTCAACCCCAACACATTCTTTGCCTCACCTACACCAAGGCAGCCGCTTCAGAGATGCAGAACCGACTGTTCAAGCGTCTCGGTGCCTGGGCGATGCTGGACGATGACGAATTGCGCAGCGCCTTGACGGATCTTGGTCTGGATCGGACGCCAAACCCGGACGATTTACGCAATGCGCGCACGCTGTTTGCCCGTGCCATCGAAACACCGGGTGGATTGAAAATACAGACAATCCATTCGTTTTGCGCGGCCTTGTTGCGGCGCTTTCCGCTTGAGGCCGGGGTCAGCCCGCAGTTCACGGAAATCGAGGATCGCGCCGCCGATCTGCTGCGCAACGAATTGATGGATACCATGGCGGACGGCCCGGACGCAGCCTTGGTATCTGCACTGGCGCAACAATATACGGGCGAGGATATCCTGAAGTTTACCCGGATGATTGTCGCCAAAGGTGACGCGCTTTCATCGCTGACGTTGGATGATGCTCTCGCTCTGTTTGATGCCGAACCGGGTCTGACACGGGATAAGATCGTGCAGGACACGTTCGCGCACGGTGATGCAGCACTGCTGCAAGATGTCAGAACGGCCCTCGCTTCGGGCAGCACCAACGACAAAAAAGCCGCTGTCAAACTGAACGACGTTCATGATCTGGATTTTGCGTCGATCCCGGTTTTGACATCTGTCTTTGTCAACGCGAGCGGAAAAAACCCAAACGCGCCCAAGATTGGCAGTTTTCCGACACAGACCACGCGCCAAGTCATCTCGCATCTCATGCCACAACTGGATGCCCTGATGCAGCGCATCGCGGATGCGCGGTCTGCACGGGTGGCCCTGCTGGCAGCGGAGAAAACTGTCGTGCTGCACCAATTTGGCAGTGCCTTCGCGCAACGCTACGCAGATGCGAAACAACAGCGCGGCTGGCTGGATTTTGACGATCTGATCCAAAAGGCACGGCACTTGCTGACGGACGACAAGGTTGCCGCATGGGTTCTGTACCGTCTTGATGGCGGCATCGACCATATCCTTGTGGATGAGGCGCAGGACACCAGCCCAGCGCAATGGGATGTGATCCGAAAACTTGCAGAAGAGTTTTCAAGCGGTGAAGGCGCCCGTGCAGATGTCACGCGGACCATCTTTGTTGTCGGAGACAAAAAGCAATCAATCTATTCCTTTCAAGGCGCGGACCCGCGTGAATTTGATCGAATGGAGAAGGAGTTCGGCGCAAAACTGGCGGAAGCCGATCAAAGGCTGAACGCGCTGACACTGGATTACTCGTTTCGCTCATCCCCTGCGATCCTGCGACTGGTGGATATGGTTTTCGAGGGTGCCGCCTCTGCCGGTTTTGCGTCAGACGGCAAACACATCGCCTTCCGTACGGATTTGCCCGGTCGCGTTGATCTCTGGCCCCTCGTCCCCAAGCCGGAGAAAGAAGAAAAATACAACTGGTACGATCCCGTCGACCGGCGCAGCGCAACGCATCATGATCGCGTCTTGGCACGGGCGATGGCCGATCAGATCAAGCAGATGATCAATGACCGTGTGCTGATCCCGGATGGGTCATCTGCACGCCCGGTGCAACCAAAGGATTTTCTGATCCTCGTGCGACGCCGCTCCGGTATCTTCAAGGATATCATTCAGGCCTGTAAAGAGATCGAACTGCCCATTGCAGGTGCGGATCGGCTCAAGGTCGGTGCCGAAATCGCGGTGCGTGATCTGGGGGGCTTGCTTTCCTTCCTTGCCACCCCCGACGACAGCTTGTCACTTGCCACCGTATTACGATCACCCTTGTTCGGATGGTCGGAGCAGGACCTGTTCACCCTCGCCCATCACCGCAAGACAGAGCATTTGTGGGCAACATTGCGGGACATGGATGCGAAATTTCCCGAGACAGTTTCCGTTTTGAAGGATTTGCGGGCCAATATAGACTTCTTGCGCCCTTTCGACCTGATTGAACGAACGCTGACACGCCATGGCGGACGCAAACGCCTGCTCGCCCGTTTGGGGTCCGAGGCGGAGGATGGCATCAACGCCCTTTTGTCGCAGGCATTGGCATATGAGCGCGCGTCGGTGCCCAGCCTGACCGGCTTTCTGACCTGGATGGAAACCGACGATCTGGAAATCAAACGCCAGATCGACAGCGCTTCGGATCAAATCCGGGTGATGACCGTGCATGGCGCAAAGGGCTTGGAGGCCCCGATTGTCATTCTGCCAGAGTGTGGCAACCGCAACCCGTCCAACCGGGACGATATCATCATGATGGGTGAAGTCCCGGTATGGCGGATGGGCGCCGGGCAACAACCCGACCCTATGGTCGAGCGGTTGGCCGCCATGAAAGAGGCACGGCACGAAGAGTCCCTTCGCTTGCTCTATGTCGCGCTTACGCGGGCCGAAAAATGGCTGATTGTGGCCGCTTCGGGTGAACTGAACAGTCAGGGCGACGATTGGCATCAAAGAGTACAGGCCGGAATGATCATGGGCGGCGCCGTCACGCTGGAAACTCCGGTTGGCACCGGGCTGCGGATGGAACACGGCGCGTGGGATTTCGAATACGGGTCCGCAGACGTCACATCTGAGCCGACCGCAGACCCGTTACCAGCAATATTCACCCGTCCGGTGCCAGTGATGAAGCCAGCACCTGAAACGCTCTCGCCCTCGGATCTGGGCGGGGCCAAAGCACTGCCCGGCGATGGCCTCGACGAGGATACCGCAAAGGCGTACGGCACCTTGGTGCATGCTTTTCTCGAAACGTTGCCCGCTGCTTCGGCAGACACATGGCCCGCAATCATTGAGAGGCTTTCCGCTTTTTCACCCCTGCCCGAGCCATTGAAAACCGAAGCTGAAGCCGAAGCCCGCAACGTTCTCCGCGACCAGGCACTTGCTTATATTTTTGGAAGGGAATCGCTTGCCGAAGTTCCGATAACCGCGAAACTCGGAACGCGCCAAATGCACGGAACGATCGACCGTCTGATCATTGCCGACGACTGTGTGCAGGTCATCGACTTCAAGACAAACCGCGCGGTTCCGGATCATCCTGACCAATGCCCCGAAGGCGTGTTGCGCCAGATGGGTGCCTATGTTCATGCGATGCAGACGATTTATCCCGACCGGCGGATCGAAAACCGTGTTCTCTGGACCCGGGACTGTAAATTGATGCAGTTGCCACACGATATCGTGACGGCGGCGTTGTACCGTTCGCAATATCTTGACGTTGATCGCATGGGTTCTTAGGTTCCCCCTCTACGCTTGATCCCTGTCAGGAGAGATAAAATGGCTACCGTGCCTGTAACCGACGCAACCTTTGACGCAGAAGTCAGAAATTCAGATGTGCCCGTCGTGGTGGATTTCTGGGCGGAATGGTGTGGCCCTTGTAAACAGATCGGCCCAGC
>CAYGQZ010000028.1:21755-25032 GCA_964352055.1 uncultured Rhodobacterales bacterium | reverse complement strand
GCTGCGTGGTGGGCCTGAACACAGGCCTTTGCACGTTGAAGGTCGGTCATGATTATCCTTGTGTGACGATTTGCAGGCTGCCGTCATCATTGCGGATGACGCAGCTTTGTGGCCCCAAACGGGGGAGTATTGTGGTTTTGCCCGGAGGTGCCGCGTTTGCAACCCCAACAGGACAGGCCGGAATTTCGACAGGGCGATAGCCGCGATCCGCCATGCACTGGGCCTTGACCCGTTTGCGCAGGCTTGCATTCACATCGACGGTGTAAACGTCGCCGGGCACCCAGTATCCACCGCTGCGGTAGCACCGCCCATGCCGGTCGCATGCCCGCCCTGGCACAAAAATGGGCGCGGATTGGCGGGTCTGGTTCGCAACCGGCGCATCCCGCAGGGCCGCGACATCGCACTCCAGGTTGTCCCGGTCGCGTTTGGCGACGCTTACGCCTTCGGCATAGTAGATGGACACCGGCAAACATCCGATCAAAGTGACGCAAAACAGAAAAGCCATGGTGACTCGCATGACGCAAACAGTGCCGCAGTGCCGCCCCTTTGACAATCGTGATCCGCAAGAGCAAATGCGTAACGTTGACCGAAGCGGTACGCTCTGTCATGCAGAGATGCTGAGACAGGCCGTGCCGGGGCAAGACCGGCTGCGGTGATGGGTAAGGATGTGCCATGAAGGTGATTATCTGCGGGGCAGGCCAGGTCGGATGGCAAATTGCCCGTCACCTGTCGGGTGAGCGGAACGATGTGACCGTGGTCGACAGCGATCCGGATCTGGTCAGGCGCGCAACAGATACGCTGGATGTTCAGGGGGTTGCGGGCTTTGCCAGCTACCCCGATGTCTTGGACAGGGCCGGCGCGCGCGACGCCGACATGGTTATCGCGGCAACCTATTCGGACGAAGTGAACATGGTCACCTGTCAGGTGGCGCATTCTGTTTTTGGCGTCAGTCGCAAGATCGCGCGGCTGCGCAGCCAGGCTTACCTCACGGCGATCTATTCCGACCTCTATCGCCGTGACCACATGCCGATTGATGTGGTGATCAGCCCGGAACGCGAAGTTGCCGCCGCTGCGTTGCAACGCCTCAGTGCGCCCGCCGCTTTTGATACCGAGATGTTCATCGACGACAAGGCCCAGTTGCTGGGTATCGTTCTGGATGCGCATTGCCCGGTGCTGAACACGCCGTTGCGCCAATTGACCGACCTCTTTTCGACCCTGCGCGTGGTTGTGGTCGGCGTGCGTCGCGAAGGCACGCTTTTTGCGCCCGAGGCGGGTGACCAGCTTTTCGAAGGCGATGACGTTTACATCTTTTCTCATGTCGACGATGTACCGCGCACGATGGAAGTGTTTGGCAAGACCATGCGCAAGCAGGAACGGGTTGTGCTGGTGGGCGGAGGCAATGTGGGCCTCGCCGTGGCACGAGCGCTTGAAAAGCGGCCAGACCGGGTGCGCGCCAAGGTGATCGAGCGAAACCGGCGGTGCGCGGAACTGGCTGCCGAAGCGCTGGAGCGGACAATCGTTCTGCACGGCGATGGGCTGGACGTGGCGCTGCTGACCGAGGCGGGTGTGTCGCGCGCCGATGCGATGCTGGCCGTGACCGACGACGACAAGACAAACATGCTGGCCGCAGTGCGGGCCAAATCCGAGGGCTGCCCCTATGCCATCGCCCTGATCAACGATCCGACGCTGGTGCCAATGATGGGTGCCCTCGGCATTGACGCCTATATCAACCCCCGTGCGACCACGGTGAGTTCGATCCTGCGCCATATCCGGCACGGACGGGTGCGTGCGGTCTATTCCATCGGGGACGCGGATGCCGAAGTGATCGAGGCCGAGGTGCTCTCCACCTCGCCACTGGCTGGAAAACTGATCAATGAAATCGACTTTCCCGAAGGTGTGCTGATCGGTGCCATTCGCAAGGGCAAGGAAGTCTTGCGGCCCATCGGGCGCACCCGGATCGACGAAGGGGACGTGATCGCGATTTTTGCCCTGACCAAGGACATCCCCGAAGTGGAGCGCCTGATGCAGGTGTCCATCGACTTTTTCTGATGCCGGTCCCGATCAAGCAAAGCCAGACCATCGGCGCGCGTTTCTGGCGATTGCCGCTGTTTTTGCTGATGATTGCGGTGGCGTCTGCGGCCATGTTCGTCCCGGCAGTCTATGGCGGGATCGTCCGCGAGCTGGAGACGGCGCGGGCGTTCCTGTACAGCGGCATATTGGGTATGATCATATTCGGTTTGATTGCCTTGGCGCATGCCGGGCGCAAAAGCAGACTTGGCTCCCTCGGCCCATTGATGTCACTCTTCAGCGCTTTCGTGTTTTTGCCGTTGATGCTTGCGGTTCCGTTTTACGAGGGTGTTGGGAACACCACTTTTCTGCATGCCTATATCGAGATGGTCAGCGCCATCACGACGACCGGAGCCACGCTGTTTGATGACCCCGAGCGGCTGAACGGAACACTGCACCTGTGGCGGGCTCTGGTGGGATGGTTGGGCGGATTGTTGATGTGGGTGGCGGCCTCGGCCATTCTTGCGCCGCTGAACCTGGGCGGTTTCGAGGTTACCGCCCGCGCCGAGCCAGGCCGCAGCGAGACCGTTGGCCCAGGCATGACGGTGCCCGAAGCCCGCGTGAGAATTGCCAGTTCCGGCGCGGTTTTGTTGCCAATTTATACCGGCCTCACCGTATTGCTCTGGGTCTTGCTTGTGGTTGGTGGCGACCGGTCTCTGGTTGCACTGTGTCATGCGATGTCTGTTATGGCGACTTCGGGCATTTCTCCGATCGGAGGCGTGCAGCAGGCGGACTCTGGCATCGCGGGCGAGGCTGTGATGATGCTGTTCATGCTGTTTGCGCTGTCTCGTCTGACCTTTTCAACGGATACCGTGACCTCGGATACGGGCGGGCTGGCGCAGGATCCGGAATTCCGCATTGGTGTGGCGCTTATCCTTGTTGTGCCGGTCGCGCTTTTTTTGCGGCACTTTCTGGGCTCTTTCGACGTGTCGGCACAAGACAGTCTGCAGGGCGCGGCACTCGCCCTGTGGGGCAGCACTTTCACAGTCTTGTCCTTCCTGACCACAACGGGATTTGCATCTGACAGCTGGACTGCGGCGCAAGCGTGGTCGGGCCTGGAAACGCCCGGCTTGCTGTTGATGGGGCTGGCCCTGATCGGAGGCGGCGTGGCCACCACCGCAGGCGGGGTCAAACTGCTGCGGGTTTTTGCGCTTTATCAGAACGGTCTGCGCGAGATGGAGCGGCTGGTGCATCCCTCGTCCGTTGGCGG
>CAYGQZ010000028.1:19969-21655 GCA_964352055.1 uncultured Rhodobacterales bacterium | reverse complement strand
CCTGTTTACTCAGGATTTGTGGCGTGGCTAGGCGGGCTCTTGCAAGGCTTGGATAACGGACTGTTTTTTGGGGTGGAATCTTGTGAACCCGCACTCCATAATCGTCTGCGAGGGAAGGTCTGAACCGCAGGCCAAGACAATAAAAAAAGGGTTCCCCCAGATGGCTTCCGATAGACAGAATTTGCAAGATGCATTCTTGAATCACGTGCGCAAAACAAAAGTGCCCGTGACGATTTTTTTGATTAATGGCGTCAAACTGCAAGGCGTGATCACCTGGTTCGACAACTTTTGCGTGTTGTTGCGCCGGGATGGCCAAAGCCAGCTTGTGTACAAGCATGCGATTTCGACAATCATGCCAAGCCAGCCGATCAGTTTGTACGAGGGCGAAGACGCGTCCTGATGGGAGAAGCACCTGAGTTCACGCGCGCGTGGGTTCTTCATCCCGAAATCAAATCGGATAAAGACCGGCGCCAGGCCAGCCTTGCGTTGTCCGAAGCTGTGGCTTTGGCACATGCCTTGCCGGAACTGGAGGTGGTGGGGCAAGAGATCGTGCCGCTGCCGCGTGTCCGGGCGGGCATGCTGTTCGGCAAGGGCAAGATCGAGGAACTGGGCCAACGCATGCACGCCGCCGAGGTCGAACTTGTGCTGGTTGACGGGCCTGTGACGCCGGTTCAGCAGCGCAATCTGGAAAAGGCATGGAAGGTCAAACTGCTTGACCGGACCAGCCTCATTCTTGAGATCTTCTCGGACCGTGCGGCGACCCGCGAAGGCGTGTTGCAGGTCGAGATGGCGGCTCTCAGCTATCAGCGGACGCGGCTGGTGCGGGCCTGGACCCACCTGGAGCGTCAGCGCGGCGGCCTTGGCTTTGTCGGTGGACCGGGGGAGACTCAGATCGAGGCGGACCGTCGCGCCATTGACACGCAGTTGGTGCGTTTGCGGCGCCAGCTTGAGAAAGTGGTCAAGACCCGAACATTGCACCGCGCCGCACGCGCGAAGGTGCCCTATCCGATTGTGGCCTTGGTCGGCTATACGAACGCGGGCAAATCGACATTGTTCAACCGCCTGACCGGTGCGGATGTGATGGCCAAGGATATGCTCTTTGCCACTCTGGACCCGACAATGCGCCGGGTGGAGCTGGAAAACGGGCCCGAAGTGATCATGTCGGACACGGTGGGCTTTATCTCTGACCTGCCAACAGAGCTTGTCGCCTCATTCCGGGCCACATTGGAAGAAGTGCTGGCTGCGGACATCGTGCTGCATGTGCGCGATATTTCACACCCCGAAACCGATGCGCAGGCCAAAGACGTGGCAGCCATCCTGACGGATCTGGGCGTGGGCCCGGAACGCGTGCAATTCGAGGTCTGGAACAAGATCGATCAATTGATGGGTGACGAAGCGGACGCCATTCGCGCGCGCGCCGATCGCGAGGACGATGTTTTTGCGATTTCGGCCATAACGGGCGAAGGGATCGCGGGGCTGCTCGATCACGTCGCGGATGCCTTGCAAGGCGCTGTGACAGCCGAGACGGTTGTGCTGCCCTATGCCGAAGGGCGCAAGCGTGCGTGGCTCTTCGAACAAGACGTGGTGGAGGCCGAGCGGCAGGGCGAGGACGGGTTTGAATTTGATGTGCGGTGGACCCCGGTCCAGAAGGCGCGCTTCGATGGTCTTTAGGCACTGCGTTTTCCG
>CAYGQZ010000028.1:0-19869 GCA_964352055.1 uncultured Rhodobacterales bacterium | reverse complement strand
CGTTTTCCGGCACGCTTGGGGCCTATGTTTTTCGTTTAAATTGACGGCTGCGGCAGAGATCAGGCCATGCGCCATTGCCCGGGCTGCAATGTGTCCAGCGTCCAATGCCCGATCTGGATACGGATCAGGCGCAACGTTGGAAAACCCACATGAGCCGTCATGCGCCGGACCTGGCGGTTCCGACCTTCGGTCAGGGTCAGTTCCAGCCAACTGTCCGGCACGGATTTGCGAATGCGGATGGGTGGGTCACGCGGCCAGAGCCTGTCCGGGGCCGCAATTGCCTGCGCCTTGGCAGGACGCGTCATGCCATCTTTGAGTGCCACGCCTGACGCCAGATCCGTCAGCGCCTCGACGGAGATGTCACCTTCGACCTGTGCCCAATAGGTCTTGGGTGCCTTGAACTTTGGATGGGCAATGCGGGCTTGCAGCGCGCCATCGCTGGTCAGCACCATCAACCCTTCGCTGTCGCGGTCCAGCCGCCCCGCCGGATAGACGCCCGGCACGTCGATATAGTCCGACAGGGTTGGCCGTTGGGAGCCTTCTGTGCCTTTGTCCGTGAATTGTGACAGCACTCCGAAGGGTTTGTTGAACAGGATTGTGGTCATGCACTGTCAAGTTTCTTGAGTATTTTGGGAACAATGAAACACAGGGCCGCGATCATTGCAGGGGTTCGAGCCGGGTCACGCCGACACTTGCAGCGCGTGCCAGTCCTTCGTCCAGAGACATCGGGATATATTCGCCCCGCCGCCAAAGCTGGGCCAGATCGTCATAATGCCGCGACAGGAAGTGCCCGGACTGCCCTGTCGCGTTGATGAAGACCGAAGAGTTTGGGTCGGCAAAGTCATAGACGCCGCGGTATCCCGCGCCGTGCACATTCTGAAACGGGTTTGGTCCGCTGCCGCTTGTCTTGCCCCGCATCAGCGTATTGTCGCCCCCCGAGGTGGATTGTCTGATGTTGACGAAGTAGCGCAGGATCGGCACGTCCCCCAGCACCTGATGGTCGTGCGTTGCCTGATGCGCGTCACCCCAGCGCAGGCTTTCCAATTGCGTGCCCCAGTTTTCATCGATCCAGACCAGTGCGTCATCCAGCGCGAAACGGGCCATGGTTGCGCAGGTTTCAACCGGTGCGGATTGTTTGACGTCACACCATATCGCGGCTCCGTCCACGTCGCGAAACACCCGTTCAATGAAGAGAGGTTCAACGTGGCGCAGCGTGTTGGCCATAGGTCCAAGCTCATCCCGGATCAACCTGTCCTGCAGCGCGCGCAGCCAGGCCGCGTAGATCAGCGGCTCGGGCCAGTGTTCGTTCATTTCACCGTTCCATTCGGCCAGCAGCGCCAATGCCCTTTGCCGTTGCCGCTCGGCGGTTCCGTCAGGGGCGGCCTCTCCCGTAAACCACAGCTCGGCTCCGATCAGCGGCAGCAGCGCCCGCGCGGTGAACGACACAGTGTCCAGTTGCGCCTCGATAAAGCTGTCGCGGGTGTGGACTTCGCGCGCCTGCATCAGCCGTTGCCAGCGCTGAATCCGTTGCGTATCGCCCCATGTGAAGCTGACGTGGTTGGGGAAGGGCCGGTCGACCGTCTTGTTGTTGGTATTGCCAAGGATACCGCCGACAGGGGCCACAAAGCCGGGGTTTGAGCTGTAGGGCATCCGTCCCTGCCACCGGTTTTCGGCCCGCCATCCCAGGCTGGGCAAACGTCCCTGGCTCTGGTGATTGATGTCGCGTCTTGGGATCGCGCCGATGGTCTTCATCGCGATGCTGCCCCGGTCCACCAGCGTCATGTTCTGGGCGGGCGCAATATAGCTTTCCGAGGCAACGATCGCTTCGGCCACGGTCTGGGCCTGCATGACTTTGAGCGCTGCTTGCAAGGATGTGTCGCGTGGGCTGAGCACCGTCCAACTGAGGGCGGCCACGTGCCCTGGCGGTGTGATCGCATCCAGATTGCGGAAGCTGCCCGGCATCACCGGACCGTTATCCGTCCAGCGCAGGGTGAGCGTGACCGGATCTTCATCCGCAATCTCGATGATCGAGGCGCGGCTTTCGAATTCCTTGAATCCGGTCGGCGTGCGATATTCCTGAGGGTTGTCGGGGTTGACCTCTTCGATAAACAGGTCCTGATCGTCCACATTGGCCGAGGTAAGCCCCCAGCCCAGACGGTCAGACCGCCCGGTCAGCACCAGCGGTATGCCCGGAATGGTGCCGCCGATCACGCCGCCGCTGCGCAATTCGAGGCGGGCCAGATACCAGATGGAGGGGGCCGTCAGCCCCAGATGCGGATCATTGGCAAGCAGCGTGCCACCCGAGGCGGAGCGGGATGCCGCCGCAGCCCAAGCGTTGGAGGCACCAGAGAGCCCATGGGGCCGGAATGGCGACAGCGGGTGCGGATCTTCTTCGGTGTTGTCGGCAAAGTGGGCCTTTGTGCCCGGCACCAGGGACGCATATTCCGGCAAAGCCGCAATGCCGGGGCCGGGCACATCCGGCAGGATGTCGGCAAGGCGTGCGGGATCGTCCAGCGCAAGCGACATGCGCGCCCGCAAGACCTCGTCCTGCATATGTCCGGCCAGTTGCAGCGCCATCAGCTTGGCAATGACAACGCTGTCGGCGGGCCGCCATGGTGCCAGCGGTGCGTTGAACAGGAACATCTCGGGCGCGCCGCGGCCAAGGGCTTCGGTGTTGATCTGGTCGAGGCGCGCATTGACGCCGGCCGCATAGGCCTCAAGTGCGGCCTGCGTGCTTTCATCAAGCGCGTCAACGGATTGAACCGAAAGCCGGTAGATATCCAGGCGGCGGATAAAGGTATCAATGTCCAGTGTTGCGGTGCCAAAAAGTTCGGACAACCGACCCTGCGCGGTGCGCCGCAGCATCATCATCTGCCAGAGCCGATCCTGCGCGTGGGCAAAGCCGAGGCCATGGAACACATCCGTGTCTGTCTCGCCAAAGATATGAGGCACGTTCGCATTGTCGCGCACGATTTCGACTGGTGCTGAAATGGCAGGCACGCGGACGACGGCATCGTAGTTCGGCAGCGAGCGTGAGGCGAGGTAATAGACCATCATCACGGCCAGCACCGCGATCACGATCGCGGCCGCTGTCGCCCGTACCAACCATTGAAACACAACTGCCATTTACGCCTCTTGCAGGGGACCCGTCGTTGACCCTTGGGCCTTGACTGTTAAGTAGACACTGGTCAAAGCGCAAGTCGCGCAGGGAATACCGTGAGGGGAAAGACATGGCGAAACTGGCATTTTTGGGTCTGGGTGTGATGGGGGCTCCGATGGCGGGGCACCTTCAAAAAGCGGGCCATGATGTGACGGTTTACAACCGCACGGCGTCAAAGGCGCAGGATTGGGTGCAAACCTATGGCGGTGCCATGGCCACGACGCCGCGCGAGGCCGCGCAAGGTGCCGATTTCGTGATGGCCTGTGTGGGCAATGATGACGATCTGCGCTCTGTCTGTCTGGGTGATGATGGGGCGTTTGCCGGTATGGCCAGCGGTTCGGTGTTTGTGGATCACACCACCGTGTCCGCTGCGGTCACTGCTGAACTTTATGCCGCGGCGGACGCCTTGCAGATCAGCTTTGTCGATGCGCCGATTTCAGGGGGGCAGGCGGGGGCTGAAAACGGGGCCTTGTCGATCATGTGCGGCGGGGATGAAGGTGCGTATGACCGCGCCGAGCCCATTGTGCAGCCCTATGCCAAGCTGTGTCGTCGGATCGGCGCAAGTGGGGCAGGTCAGATGACCAAGATGTGCAATCAGATCGCCATTGCCGGTCTGGTCCAGGGTCTGAGCGAGGCCCTGCATTTTGCCGAAAAGGCGGGCCTTGATGGCCGCGCCGTGGTCGAGGTGATTTCGCAGGGGGCGGCCGGGTCATGGCAAATGGCCAATCGCTACGAGACGATGCTGGATGATCATTTCGAGCATGGGTTCGCTGTGGACTGGATGCGCAAGGATCTGGGTATTTGTCTGGATACGGCCGATGCCAACGGGGCCAGTCTGCCGGTCACGGCGCTGGTCGATCAGTTCTACAAGGACGTTCAAAAAATGGGTGGCGGGCGTTGGGATACATCAAGCCTGTTCAAGCGGCTCAAGGCGATGGGCTGACGCCTGCCTGATTGACGGTGCGGCTGCTTGGGCGCGACGATTATGGTATCCGCGCAAGATCGGGCCTGATCGGTTGGAACGACAAATGCCGTACAACAAAAAACGCGCCCACCTGTACGGGCGCGTTTTTTCGGTCTGACCGGAGGTGTCAGTGATCAGGGAATGATCCGCGTGTACTTGGTGCCTTCCAAAGTTGCACCTACACGCAAACCCGCACGGGCAAAGATCACCGCGATAATCGGTGCGAGTGCCGTCGTGGTATCGGCTGCCAGCCCGTCGCCCTGATTGGAAATGACGTATTCCACATCGCCACCGGCGGCCCATCCGGGTGACCGACGGAAATCGGCCAAGGCGTCTTCGGTCATGAAGAACAGCACATGCGCAAATTGCTGAGCGCCGATTTGCAAGCCGCCGGTTCCCTTGACCAGGGAATAATAGTCGACCGTCACGTTATCGATCAGCAAGGCGCCGCGCCCATAGGCTGCGCCAAATCCAAAGCCGGCTTCGGTGACCAGTGGCATGACCAGCATGCCATTAGACTTTTCGGCCAGCGTCGCCGTGTTGGGATAGCTGCGATACATCTCGGCCAGTGTCGCATTGACGCGGGCGTCGATTGTTGCGGCGCCTTGACCACCAACGCCGTTGCCGCATGCTGCGACCACGCCCGTGCTGGCCAATGCGCCCGCAGCGAACGCGCGCCGCGAAATTCGGAAATCTGTCATGTTGAACCGCCTGTATAGCTCTTTGAGATGCGCGGTTTTCCCGCGCTTATCGGCGACTATAAGCCGATTAGGCCACGCTGTCACCTCTTTGGGAACCAATGGCAAGAAAGCGCCGGGAGGTAGCGGGGCGCACCAGGGTGCGCCTTACGCGGATACGCCGTGCCACAAATACGACATGCAGATCCGAATGAAACGACCTGTCTTGCTGCTTTTAATTTGCGTTCCACGGATCTGTGGGCTGCGAAGGTGACCGTATCCCCGTAAGGCGGAGGCGTCCTCCGCCCTGCGCCCGTTTCAACCTTTGGCAAGAAGTCGTGCGGCAGCGGGCGCAAAATAGGTCAGGATCCCGTCGCAGCCGGCGCGTTTGAAGGCTATGAGGCTTTCCAGCATGACCCGGTCATGATCGATCCAGCCGTTTTGGGACGCGGCCATGATCATCGCGTATTCGCCCGACACCTGATAAGCGAAGGTCGGTGCGCAAAAACTGTCTTTGACCCGCCGGCAAATATCCAGATAGGGCAGGCCGGGTTTGACCATGACCATATCCGCCCCCTCGGCCAGATCGCGTTCAATCAGACGCAAAGCCTCGTCGGAATTACCGGGGTCCATCTGATAGGTCTTCTTGTCGCCGGTCAGTGCGCCGGAGGCGCCAACGGCATCCCGGAAAGGACCATAGAACGCTGAGGCATATTTCGCAGCATAGCTGAGGATCATCACGTCCTGGTGTCCGGCGCCTTCAAGGGCCGTCCGGATCGCCCCGATCCGCCCGTCCATCATGTCTGACGGTCCGATGATGTCGGCCCCGGCCTCGGCCTGAGACAGCGCCATCTTGACCAGCGCCTCGACGGTGCGGTCGTTCACGATCTCGCCGTTTTCGACAAAGCCGTCATGGCCGTTGATGTTATAGGTATCCAGCGCCACATCCGTCATGATCGCAATTTCGGGCACGGCGGCCTTGATCGCGCGGATGGCCCGGTTTGCGTGATTGTCGGGATCCCACGCGCCTGCGCAGTCCTCGGTCCGTTCTTGCAGTCCGGTATAGGGAAAGATGCAGATCGCAGGGATGCCCAGATCGGCCGCTTCGCGGGCCGCCTCGACGACCTTGTCGACAGAGCGGCGGATGACGCCGGGCATTGAGGGGATTGGCTCTTCGATCCCTTCGCCACTGCGCACAAAGACCGGCCAGATGAAGTCCTCAACGGTCAGCGTGTTCTGGCGCACCATGCCGCGCAGCGCGGGCGATTGGCGCAGGCGACGCAGGCGGGTGGCGGGGTAGGGAGCTTGAGTAGGGCGCATCTGTCTGTCCACTTTGATTGACAGCTTAGGGGTGCCATGGATTTTTGCGCTTGCCAAGGGTAGGCATCGCCCAAAAGCGCGGGTAAGAGGGTCCAGTCATTACACAAAGCAAGTTTTCCATCCTTGGACTGGTATCAGACAATATTTGAATTGATCGACATGCGCTCGTTCTCGAACCTGTGGTTCTGGATTGCGCTCGCGGTTGTATGGTCCACGGCCAGCCACTGGGTTCTGGGCGTGCCTTTTGACATGGTAAGCCGGGCCCGGCGCAATGGAGGGCAGTCAGCCGCAGACCTTGAGGACATGGTCCGGATCAATGTCAACCGCATCCTGTTTATCGGCAACGTGTCGGGGCTTTGGGTTCTGGGTCTGACGTGCTTTGTGCTGACCGGACTTGGCTTGCTGGGCTTTTATTACCGGGTTGAATTTGCCCAGGCGCTTTTTCTGCTGGGGCTGCCGATGTCCTGTGTCGGCGCCTTGAACCTGTCCACTGCCCGGCTGATCTATGACGAGCAGTCAACGGGGCCGACCTTGTGGCAGCGCCTTACGCGGCACAGAACGATTGTTCAGGCCATCGGGATGGTGTCTATTTTTGTGACGGCGCTATGGGGGATGTATCAAAACATGGCCGTGGGGCCGTTCGGATCCTGATCCGTGGTTGACACGCGCGGTCAAAGCCCCAATTGAAGCCTCCTGTTTCCAACCATGTTATGGCCTGATGTCCGCACCCACTCACATAACCGTCGCCGGCGCGCCCGAAGGCTTTGACGCCCGCCTGATCCTGGATGAGGTGAGCAAACGGGGCGCTGTCTTGCACGTGGCCCGCGATGACAAGCGTCTGGCGGCGATGCAGGCGGCTTTGCGGTTCTTTGCACCCGATATGCCCGTACTGGTCTTTCCGGGGTGGGATTGTCTGCCCTATGACCGGGTGTCGCCCAATGCCGATATCTCGGCCCAGCGGATGGCGACGCTTGCGGCTTTGGTGCACAAGATGCCAAGCCAGTACGTCGTGCTGACTACGCTGAATGCCGCGACCCAAAGGGTGCCTGCACGCGCATTGCTGCAAGAGGCGGCTTTTTCCGCCCGTGTCGGCAGCCGCGTGGATGAAGGCAGTCTGCGCACTTTCCTTGTGCGCATGGGGTTTGTCCAAAGCCCGACGGTGATGGAGCCGGGCGATTACGCCATTCGCGGCGGGATCATCGACATTTACCCGCCGGGTGATCTGGGGCCAGTGCGGCTGGACCTTTTTGGCGATGTGCTGGACGGCGCGCGGCGCTTTGATCCGGTCACGCAGCGAACCACGGAAAAGCTGGACGTGATCGAATTGGCCCCGGTGTCCGAGGTCATTCTGGACGAGGCCGCAGTGACCCGCTTTCGTCAGACCTACCGTCTTGAGTTCGGGGCAGCAGGCACGGACGATCCGCTTTATGAGGCTGTGAGTGCGGGGCGCAAGCACCAGGGCGCAGAGCACTGGCTGGCGTTTTTTCACGACCACCTTGAAACGCTTTTTGACTATGTGCCCGATGCGGCGATCACGTTGGATGAACAGGTCACACCCTCCCGACTGGCCCGTTGGGACACGATCGCGGATCAATACGAAACGCGCCGCCTGGCGATGGCCAATCGCTCCAAGATGGACAGCGTCTACAAACCCGCACCGCCTGCCGGTTTGTACATGGATGATGCCGCGTGGGAAGCTGCCGTTGCTGGCCGCCGCGTCTTGCAGTTTGCCGCTTTGCCGCAGGCGACCGGGATGGGGGTCACGGATGCGGGCGGGCGCATCGGGCGCAATTTCTCGCCTGAGCGGCAGCAGGAAAGCATCAGCCTTTTCGGTGCCTTGGCGGCGCATATTAATGCGAAATTACAGGTTGGTCCGGTTGTCGTGGCCAGCTATTCAGAAGGCGCGCGCGAGCGCCTGACCGGTTTGATTGAAGACGAGGGGTTGGCCGAAGTCATCCCGATCACTGATGGTACCCGCATCGGCAAACGCGGCCTGCATCTGACGGTCTGGGCGCTGGAGCATGGATTTGAGGCCCCCGGCCTGACCGTGATTTCCGAGCAGGATGTGTTGGGTGACCGCCTGATCCGCCAGCCCAAGCGCAAACGCCGTGCCGAGAACTTCCTGACCGAAACCCAGTCGCTGTCGCCCGGTGATCTGGTGGTGCATGTGGATCATGGGATTGGACGCTATCAGGGGATGGAAGTCGTGACGGCGGCTGGTGCGGCGCATGAATGTCTGCTGCTGGAATATGCCGAGCAATCAAAGCTTTATCTGCCTGTGGAAAATATCGAACTGCTTTCGAAATACGGCCATGACGAAGGCCTTCTGGACCGGTTGGGTGGTGGTGCATGGCAGGCGAAGAAGGCCAGGCTCAAGGAACGCATCCGCGAGATGGCGGACAAGCTGATCCGGATCGCGGCGGAACGGGCGTTGCGCAAAGCACCTGTGCTAGAGCCGCCTGCGGGCCTGTGGGACGCCTTCAGCGCGCGTTTTCCCTATCAGGAAACGGACGACCAGCTGACAGCCATCGGAAACGTGATCGACGATCTGACCAGCGGCGCGCCTATGGACCGCCTGATTTGTGGTGACGTGGGGTTTGGCAAGACCGAGGTGGCGATGCGGGCGGCCTTTGTCGCGGCCATGTCCGGTGTGCAGGTGGCCGTGATCGCACCCACCACCTTGCTCGCCCGCCAGCACTACAAGAGCTTTGCGGAGCGGTTCCGGGGCCTGCCGGTCAACGTGTGCCAGCTCAGCCGGTTCGTCAGCGCCAAGGACGCCAGTGCAACCCGCGATGCGATGGCGCGGGGCACGGCGGATATCGTGATCGGGACCCATGCGCTTTTGGCCAAGGGCGTGCGGTTTCAGAACCTTGGCCTGCTTGTCATTGACGAAGAACAGAAATTCGGGGTGACCCACAAGGAACGCCTCAAGCAATTGCGCAGCGATGTGCATGTGCTGACCCTGACGGCAACGCCGATCCCGCGCACACTGCAACTGAGCCTGACGGGCGTGCGCGATCTGTCGATCATCGGCACGCCGCCTGTCGACCGCCTGGCCATTCGCACCTATGTGTCCGAATTTGACACGGTCACCATTCGCGAGGCGCTTTTGCGCGAGCATTACCGTGGCGGGCAATCATTCTATGTGGTGCCCCGCATCAGTGATCTGCCCGAGATCGAAGAGTTCCTGAAGGCGCAATTGCCCGAACTGACCTATGTTGTGGCCCATGGGCAGATGGCGGCGGGCGAGCTTGATGACCGGATGAACGCCTTTTACGACGGCAAATATGATGTGCTGCTGGCAACCACGATTGTGGAATCCGGTCTGGATATTCCAACCGCAAATACGATGGTTGTGCACCGTGCGGATATGTTCGGTCTGGCGCAACTCTACCAGATCCGGGGCCGGGTGGGGCGCTCAAAAACGCGGGCCTATGCATACCTCACGACCAAGCCGCGCGCCAAGCTGACGCCGACGGCGGAAAAACGTCTGCGCGTGCTGGGGTCGCTCGACACTCTTGGGGCAGGGTTTACGCTGGCTTCGCAGGATCTGGACATTCGCGGGGCGGGCAACCTTCTGGGCGAAGAGCAATCGGGCCAGATGCGCGATGTGGGGTTCGAGTTGTATCAATCCATGCTCGAAGAGGCGATTGCCAAGATCAAGGCGGGCGAAATGGAAGGCCTGTCCGAGGCGGACGAGCAGTGGGCGCCGCAGATCAATCTGGGCGTGCCTGTATTGATCCCGGAGGCCTATGTGCCGGATCTTGATGTGCGCCTGGGCCTCTACCGGCGTTTGTCGGGTCTGTCGACCAAGGTGGAACTGGAAGGATTTGCGGCGGAGTTGATCGACCGCTTTGGTGCGTTGCCGCGCGAAGTGAACACGCTGATGCTGGTGGTGCGGATCAAGGCCATGTGCAAACGCGCAGGCATCGCCAAGCTGGACGGCGGTCCCAAGGGGGGCGTGATCCAGTTTCACAATGACAAATTCGCCTCGCCGCAGGGGTTGGTCGACTTCATTCAGGATCAGCGCGGGTTGGCCAAGGTCAAGGACAACAAGATTGTGGTCCGGCGGGACTGGAAGACTGACGCGGACAAGATCAAGGGGGCCTTTGCCATTGCCCGCGATCTGGCCGAGAAGGTCATCGCCGAAAAAAAACGCAAGATCAAAGCCTGAACCGGGCTGGGTGTCAGGCTGCCTCCTGTTGTTCCTCGCGGCGCATCAGGTACATCATGCCGAGGGCAACCACACAACTGATCAGGATAGTGGTGACCAGCGCCAGAGGAGTGGGCGCGAAGGCCATACTGATCAACGAGGCCATGACGGCCCCAAGCACAGTTGATACGGATCCAATGACCGAGGCTGCCATTCCCGCAATATGCCCCATGGGTTCCATTGCAATCGCGTTGAGATTTGCAATCGTCAGACCGGCTTGAAACATGACCCCAAATTGCCAAACGACATAGCAGGCAAAGATGTCGTGTACTCCGCTTGTCATGATCCCGACGAAGGCAGACGATATCAGCACCTGCGCGCTGAGTGCCCAGGTGATAAGCTTGCGCATGCCGAACCGACCGACAATCTTGGCGTTCAACAGACTCGAGAGGCCGGACACGGTCGCAATGGCACCAAACCAGTAGGGAAAGCTCTCGGCCCGGTCAAAAGACAGCTCAAAGATGGGCTGCACCATGGTCAGGGTGGTGAACAGGATCATCATCATGATGGTTTGCACCAGGATTGACAGACGTACCGTGGGGTGCGCCATCATGTCCCGGATCGCATCGACCATCAGCGCCCATTTCAGCGGCCGCCGGTCCTTGACCGGCAGAGATTCGTGCATCCGCGTACCGAACCAGACAAAAAGGATCACACCAAAGAGCAGGAATGCGCCGAAAATCATACGCCAGCCAAAGGCGTCTGTAATCAGCGCGCCAATGAGCGGGGCGACGCCGGGTACCAACAGAAACACCATCATCGTCAGTGACAGAATACTGGCCATCTCGCGCCCGGAATAAAGATCCCGAATAATCGCCGCCGACACCACGCGCGGCCCGGCTGCCCCGAGGCCTTGAAGGATGCGCGCCGCCAGCATCATTTCCAGTGTCGGTGCAATCCAGCTGAGAACCGCGCCCAAAGCATAGATCGCAAGACCGATATACAGTACCGGTTTGCGTCCAAAGGCATCAGACAGCGGGCCCATGAAAAAGGTACCAACACCCATGCCAATCACGAAAAAAGTCAGGATCAGTGCAGCCTGAGAGGGCCCGCCCGGCGCGATGTCTGCGGCGATGGCGGGCAAGGCCGGCAGCATCGCGTCTATCGACAGCGCGATTGTGGCAAACATCATCGCCATCAAAGCGATGAATTCCACTTTTCCCACACGTTGGGCAACTTTTACATTATTCGCCACTACTTACTAAACCTTGGGTTGCTGCCCATTCGCGCCATACTGGAGAACCAGTTGGGGATTGGCAACAAGCTTTGGTTGTATTCAGGCTGCCTGCAAGCCTTTTTTTACAAACTGAAATTAAGTCGCCTCTGCGGTGAGCTCATCAATTATACGTGCCCACAATTCAGGAGGCTGCGCACCGGGCACCGCATGTTTCCCGTCCACGATGAATGTCGGAACCGAGTTCACGCCCATTTTGCGCGAGTGTGCGTCACGTGCGCTGATGTCATCGCGATCGGCATCCGACTTCAACAGGCGGCGCACAACGGCCGCGTCCATGCCGATCCCATCCGCGATATCGGCCAGCACATCATGATCGCCGATGTCGCGCGCCTCAACAAAATATGCCTTGAACAGCGATGAGACCGCGGCCGTCTGTCTGCCTTCGATCCCGGCCCAGTGGATCAGTCGATGGGCGTCCAGAGTGTTGGGGGTCCGCTCCATGCCTTCGAAATCGATCTTGAGACCGGCTTGTTCCGCATGCTCGACAACGGGCGCATAGGCCCGGACAGCGCCGTCCTTGCCGCCGAATTTGCCCTCGAGGTAGGCGCGGCGACCCATGCCTTCGGGCGGCATATCCGGGTTCAACTGGAACGGATGCCACTCGATCACAAATGGGTGATCGGGGTGTGCCGCCAGTGCGCGATCAAGGTGCGCCTTGCCGATATAACACCACGGGCAGATCGGATCAGACATGATATCGAGCTTGATGGGATCTGACATGGGAACAACCTTTATGATGCAGGCCAGAACGCAGGCAAGCGTCGGCGCAAGAGTTTTCCGTTCGCGCCGATGGGCAGGGACGGGATGTGAAGATAGGCGCGGGGACGTTTGTACTGCGCCAGCCTCGGCTCGACATATGCGCGCAAGGCGTCTTCGTCCAGTGCGGCGGCCGCTGTGTAGAATGCAACGATGATGAACGTGCCGGGTTTCACCTCGACTTGGGCCGCCCCGATGCCGGTGATCCCGGGCGCATGGGCGAGGGCCGCCTCGACCTCGACCGGAGAGACCCGGTAGCCGCCCGCATTCATCATGTCGTCGTTGCGCCCCAGATAGGTGATCTGCCCGTCCGCGCTCATTTCGCCGATATCGCCGGTCAGAAACCAGTCGCCCTGGAACTTGGCTGCCGTTTCGTCCGGATGGGCGATATAGCCGCGCATCAATCCCGGATCGCTGCGATGTACTGCGATGACGCCTGCGGTGCCCCGGTCCACGGGACCATCCGGCCCGATGATTGCCACGCACCGTCCCGGTTGTGGCCGACCCAGGGTACCGGGATCGCCCGGCATATCGGGGCAGGACGAGATAAAGGTCGAGCATTCGGACATGCCGTATGCCTCAAAAAGCGACGTGCCGGTGGCCTTTTGCCAGTCTGCGTGCGTCGCGGGGGGAAGTTTCTCCCCCGCGCTCAGACCGTGCCGGAGGGCCGACGCTGTCGGAATGTGGCTGCGCGCCAGCATCTGGCGGTAGACGCCCGGTGCAGCTGCAAAGATGGTCGCGTTTTCCCGTGCAATCAGGTCGCCCAACGCGCCGACCTGTGTGCCAGGCGCGGGGATCAGGGCCGTTGCGCCAATGCTCCATGGGTCCATCAGCCCGGTGCCCAGTGTATAGGTCCAGTTGAACGCCCCCGCGTGCATCATCACATCGTCCTCGCGCAGGCCGTACCACCCCTCATGCATCATCTGGCGCGCCCAGATCGCACGATGCGCATGGGCCACGCCGCGCGGGCTGCCCGACGTGCCGGAGGTGTAGATGATATAGCCAAGCCGATCAGGATCGCCCATGTGCCAATCGGCAGGCGGGCAGGTGCGCAAGCGGCGCAGATCAGCCAGCAGCATCTCGGGCGCGCCGGGGGCGGAGGCCACATCCGGATCACGCAGGGTCAAATGCGGAGAGAGTTCGGCGACGATGCGGGCCACTTCGGGTTCGGTCAAAGCCGCCGACGTCGGCACAGGGACCAACCCGACAGCCAGCGCTGCCAGATAGGCGATCGGAAAATCGGGTGTGTTGCCAAGTCGCATCAACACGGTATCACCTGGCCGCAATCCCGCGTCCAGAAGGCCGGTGCCGGTTCCCAGAACCGCCGCTTTCAGTTCGGCATAAGTCAGCGCGGGCAGGTTGGCGTCGGGATGTTCCGCAACCAGACGCAACGCTGTTTTCGCAGCCAGACGATCACTGTGCTGCAAGACGTGCGCCGCCATGTTGAACGGGGCAGGGCAGGGAGGCCAGGGCGGGCTGTCAGAAAGGCTGAGCATGTGCCTCGCTACCTTTGTGCACGCAGCGTTGCAAGCGCCGTGGTGGCGTTCTATACAGCCCGTCATGCAAGGAAAAGATCCCAAATCCCTGATCAAGATCGCACGCAGCGGAGGCAATGAAGACGTTGCCGAACCGCTGGATCTGGGTGCGCGCGTGCGGCAGTTGCGCAAGGCGCGCGACTGGACGCTGGAACAGGCGGCAGGGCAAGCTGGGCTGGCCCGGTCGACCTTGTCCAAGATCGAAAACGGTCAGATGTCGCCAACTTACGAAGCGCTCAAGAAGCTGGCGATTGGGTTGGAAATCTCGGTGCCGCAACTCTTTACGCCGCCCGCAAAAGGGCAGGTGAATGGACGGATTGCAGTCACCAAGTCTGGTGAAGGAACGGCGCAGGCCACAGTGACCTATGAGCACGAGTTGTTGGCAGAGACCCTGACCAAAAAGCAGATGCTGCCCTATCGTGCCCGGATCCGCGCCAGATCAATGGATGAATTTGATGGCTGGGTGCGCCATGACGGCGAAGAGTTCCTCTATGTCCTGACGGGCGTTGTGTGTCTTTATACCGAGTTTTATGAGCCGATTGAAATGCGCCGGGGCGACAGTGCCTATTACGACGCGACCATGGGTCATAACGTCGTTTCGGTCAGCAGCGAAGACGCGCTGATCCTTTGGGTGACGTCCCTGATCTGAGGTCAGGCCATCACGCTGATTGAAGGATGTTGGGTCCGTCTTTCAAGAAAGCATCAAGGGCGGATTGTGCTTCTTCCAGGGTCATATCGTGAGTTGCGGCAAGGTAACTTTCAAACCGATCTTGGTCGCCCTTCAAGAAGGGCATTGCACTTTGTTCCAGATTTGGAAACTCCGCCTGAAGCGCTTCGTAGCTATCTCGCCAATTGCGGGTCAGGTCAGTCCAGTTCATCGCATCCCTCATCAGTTTGATCTGTCTACAGGTGTGATCGCCAGAGGCGCACCTTGCGTACATCTACTTACCTTTTGACGACAGTTTATTTCAGGCCTCAAACAAATCAAGGGTTTTTCTGCACTGCAGCATGCAGTGTCGGGCGCAAAAAGCGCGTCTGCCGTGTGGTTTTGATCAAGCTTGGGTCAACGGCGACAGGCCATGCGTTTGAAATAAAGACATTTTGGCGGATTGGTCTCGGGAGCACGCAAATGTGAAAAAAATATGTCATGCCGTGGCGGAACATGCATCATAAGACATATCAATACACCTTTCGCGTGTGCAGCATGGAATTATGCGACCCTTGGGTGATCTTTGGTCGCATTTCGCAACGCCACTTCGCTGCTGTTGACCGCGTTGACACTGTTGCGATGAGCGGGCTGACCCTAGTCCTCCCACCACCAGAACTGCGGCATGTAATCCGGCCCATCGCCATAGATCGGAATGACGTCCGGATGCCGCATCTGTGCCACATGTGCGATCCGTCCGGTTGTGAATTGCCAAAATGGGACGACATAGCGACCGGCGATCAGCAGGCGATCCAAGGCACGGATTGCTGCAAGTGACTCTTCGCGCGTGGTCGCTGTCAGCATCGCCGTAACCATCGCATCGATGGCCGGGTCTTTTGCCCCCATGAGGTTCGGCGTGCCCTCCAGGTCCGCCGCCTCGGATCCCCAATAGAATTTCTGCTCATTGCCGGGACTGAGGGACAAGGCGCGGCGATGGTACGTCATGTCAAAGTCAAAGCTGGCCGTGCGCGCCGTGAATTGCGCCCCATCCACC
Source organism: uncultured Rhodobacterales bacterium (assembly GCA_964352055.1). Taxonomy (GTDB): domain Bacteria; phylum Pseudomonadota; class Alphaproteobacteria; order Rhodobacterales; family Rhodobacteraceae; genus Tateyamaria. The sequence continues at coordinate 4,307 of CAYGQZ010000028.1, read as the reverse complement.
AGATCCACTTTGACGTCGATGCCCATTTGCTGCAGGGCCTGCATGTACAGGTCGGCTATGGCGCGGTTTTCGGCGCTGCTCTGATCCAGCAGAATACCAAAAGCCATGGGGTTCCCGTCCGCATCGCGCAGCTTGCCGTCTTGCGGGGTCCATCCCGCCTCTTCCATCAGCTTGAGGGCGCGGCGCAGCCCGGCGCGATTGCGCAAGGTGCCGTCCGAGGTGGGCAATTCATAGCCCTCCATGACACCGGGCAGCATCTTGCCATTGAACGGGGCCAGCAATTCCGCAACCCGGCCTTTGGCGGCACCGGGTTCTTTGGCCAGTGGGGAGTTGGAGAAGTAAGAGGTGATACGGGGTTGCGCGCCACCGGTCAGCGTGTCGTTGATGTATTCGAAGTTGAACGCGGTGATCAGCGCCTCGCGCACGCGCCAGTCGTCAAAAGGCGCACGGCGGGTGTTCATGACGAAACCAGTGATGCCGGATGGTTTCTGATGCGGGATTTCTGTTTTGACAACCGCGCCCGCGTCCACAGCCGGAAAGTCGTAACGGCTTGCCCAGGCTTCGGCGTTGAATTCGCGGACGGCCGATATCTCGCCCGCCTTGAACGCCTCAAGCACGACATCCCCATCGCCATAGAAATCGATGGTGATCTCGTCAAAGTTGAAGGTGCCTTTTCGAAAGTTCAGATCGTTGCCCCAGTAGTCAGGATTGCGGGTCAAAACGACACTGCGCGCGGCCTCATAGTCGGTCACCACGTAGGGGCCTGACCCGATCGGCACATCTGCCAGCCGTGCATTGGCAAAATCGATACCCTCCCATTGCGCCTTTTGCAGAATGGGGCGCATGCCGGCCAACAGGGCCAGTTCGTGGTTTTCCGCGTTGAATGTGATCTTGAGACTGCGCGGCCCGGTTTGCGTAATGCTGTCGATCTGGGTCCACAGGCTGGCATAGCGGCCATGGCCTTGCGTGCCCAATGTCTCGTAGGACCAGATCACATCTTCGACTGTGACCGGCGTACTATCGGAGAATCGCGCCTCTTCGCGCAATGTAAAAGCGACCCAGGACCGATCCTCGGGCACTTCGATTGATTCGGCCAGCAGACCATACAGAGAGAATGGTTCGTCCTCATTCCGGCCCATCAGGCTTTCATGGGTCAAAAAGCGCAATTGCCAGGGCACGTTGCCTTTCTGGGTATAGGGGTTGAGCGAATCAAAACTGCCTGTATCGGCCAAAGTGATGGCACCGCCCTTGGGTGCGGACGGATTTGCATAGGGTAATGCCACAAAATCCGGTGGGAGCAGGGGGTCGCCATACATAGCTATGCCATGTCTTGGCTCTGCTAGTGGTGCAGTGGCAGCAAACACCGACCCACATAGAATCGCGAAGATGGCAATGGTTTTGCCTCTGACTTTTTGGAAATAATCCCGCTCCATTTTGGCAACAATCCTCGTTAACCCTTGTTTTCTTGACCATAGCGGCCTCGGGACATTTACGCATTATCAAACTTTTAGCTTGGACTCTTCGTGCGGAATTGCGTATACATATCTCACTGCTCGATAGGTTTCTTGCCTGTATGAAACCTGCCTCAATAACTTAACGCCAGCTTCGTGCTGGCGTTTTTTTTGGCAATTTGTCGCCCAAACAAGCGTCCAGGACCATTCCTTTTGCACATGCAGCATGACATGCTGCGACCAAGTCCAATGACCTCGCGACAGGAGCACAGCAATGGCGTTTGAAATCTCTCTTTCCGGCAAGACGGCCGTGATCACCGGCTCAAATTCCGGGATCGGCCTCGGCATGGCTTGGGAACTGGCACGGGCCGGGGCCGATGTGGTTCTGAATTCCTTTACGGACAATGAGGATGATCATGCACTGGCCAAACAGATCGCAGATGAAACCGGCACCAAGGCCCGCTATATTCAGGCGGATATGAGCAAGGGCGACCAGTGTCGCGCCCTGATCGAGAAGGCAGGGACGTGCGACATCCTGATCAACAATGCTGGCATCCAGCACGTGGCCGCAATCCCGGAGTTTCCAACCGAAAAATGGGATGCGATCATCGCGATCAACCTCAGTTCCGCCTTTCATACGACTGCCGTTGCCTTGCCGATGATGCGGGATGCAGGGTGGGGCAGGGTGATCAACATATCGTCTGCGCATGGACTGACGGCGTCCCCGTACAAGGCCGCCTATATCGCCGCCAAACACGGGATTGTGGGGCTCACCAAAACGACGGCGCTCGAAACAGCCAAGGAGCCCATCACCGCCAATGCGATCTGCCCCGGCTATGTGTTGACGCCAATTGTGGAAAAACAAATCCCGGACACGATGAAGGAATACAACATGAGCCGCGAGGACGTGATCCAGAACGTCATGCTCACGCGCCAGCCCTCCAGGGAATTCGCAACCACCGAACAATTGGGCGGCACGGCAGTTTTCCTGTGCTCCGCAGCGGCCGATCAGATCACCGGGACCACTTTGAGTGTCGATGGCGGTTGGACGGCGCTCTGATCCAGCTTCATCTTGCCAGATAAACTCCCGCCGGAGGCTCCCTCAATCAGGCACACGCCCAAGGGTGCGGTCAAAAGCAAACCGTAAACGCTATCCCGCAGCGCCCATGGCTCATGTGGGTGGTAGCGTCGGATCCTTGCCGTTGGGATAGACCAGTCCCGCAGAGATCACCAGTTTCGCGGCATCCTCGACCGTCATTTTCAACTCGATGACGTCTTCGGCAGGCAGGAACAGCAAAAACCCGGATGTGGGGTTCGGCGTCGTGGGCACAAAAATGCTGAGCAATGCACCTGTATTGCCCGCGCGGTCGCTAATTTCACCCTTTCCTGTCGTCGAGATGAAGCCGATGGCCCAGATGCCTTTGCGGGGATATTCGATCAGACAGGCCTTTTCAAATGATCGCTCAGTCTGGGCAAACACGGTTTCCGAGATCTGCTTGATCCCGGAATAGATCGACCGCACCACCGGTGTGCGCTCAACGAGGGATTCCGCATAGCGGATCATGGATCGTCCGATCAGCCCTTTGGCCAGCCAACCGATCACGATCGTAAACAGCAGGAATATGATGACCCCGATGCCGCGTACGTTGATCTGAACCGATGGATCAAGCCCAAGGAGGGTCTGGATCAGCTTGTCAGGTTGGTAATCCCGGGGCACAAAGGGCAACACAAAACCGTCGATCCAGCCCACGACAGTCCAGATCAGCCATATTGTAAGCCCAACGGGTGCAATCACCACCAGGCCGGTCAGAAACGAAGCACGCAGTCGGACAAAGAGCCCGGGACTGCGCGGTTTTTCAGGGTCGAAAGGCGTATTCATGCAATGTCCGAAAACGGGTCGGTTGTTAACTATGCCATGAGGCGACGCACTACAATGGCTTGCGCTTGATTGTCAGACACCACGCGTCGCTTTGCCTAACTGAGTGGCGATTTCTGCTGCCAGATGGGCATTGTTCCGGACCAGTCCGATATTTGCCGAAAGCGATCGGCCTTCCGTCAACTCATAGATACGTTGCAACAAATAAGGCGTCACATCCTTGCCGGTGATCCCGTGATCTGCCGCATCCTTCTGGGCGCGCGTAATGATCGGCGTCATTGTCGCCCGGTCAATCTCGTGGGCGTGCGGAATCGGGTTGGCGACCAACTGGCCGCCGGGCAATCCAAGTGCCGCGCGCATCGCATGGGCGGCCGCAATCTCGGCGGCACTGTCCATGCGCAAGGGCGCGCGCAGGCCGGAATTACGGGACCAGAACGCTGGCATCTGGCTTTGGCCGTACGCAATGACCGGCACGCCTTGCGTCTCCAGCACTTCGAGCGTCTTGGGTATGTCCAGAATGGCCTTGGCCCCCGCGGCAACCACGGTCACCGGCGTCTGCGCCAGCTCCAGCAGATCGGCCGAGACGTCAAAGCTGTTCTCGGCCCCCTTGTGCACACCGCCGATGCCGCCGGTCGCAAACACGTGGATACCGGCAAGCCGCGCCGCAATCATCGTGGCCGCCACCGTTGTCGCACCCGTGCCGCCAGAGGCCATGCAGGCGGCCATGTCCGCCCGGCTCAGCTTGGCGACGCCCTTGGACTGCGCCAGTGTTTCAAGCTGTGCGTCTGTCAGTCCCACATGAAGCGTGCCTTTGATGACGGCCATCGTTGCCGGAACCGCGCCATATTCCCTGATGTCGCTTTCCACGGTCCGCGCGACCTCCAGGTTTTGAGGGTAGGGCATGCCATGGGTGATGATCGTGCTTTCCAGCGCGACAATTGGCTTGCCGGTGGCAAGTGCGTCCGCAACCTCGGGCGAGG
>CAYGQZ010000027.1:0-25937 GCA_964352055.1 uncultured Rhodobacterales bacterium | reverse complement strand
AGATCCACAACCTCTGGATGAAGTAGCGGATTTCAAACGGAAATTGTGTTATGATCAATCTCGACCCGGTCGAAGGGCATTGTTCGCGCCATCTTTTTCATAGCGCGGCCTGATTGGACCGACAGCACATTTTTTTGGTTCGAACGACCGTGTTGGTGGTCAATTGAGTCCGAACCGATTGGATAGTTTGAAAATGGCATTTGATACTGAATCCCGCACGGCTTGGATTTCCAAAGGATTTGAGCACCTCGTTGATACTGTAAAGGCCACGCCGAATGAGGTACATTTTGACATCCTGATTGTCGGCAGTGGATATGGTGGGGCAGTTGCGGCTGCCACGCTTGCAGGCCGCTCGGATGTGACAACAGGGGAACAGCTTCGCATTGCGGTTTTGGAACGCGGACTGGAGTATTTACCCGGTTCCTTCCCCACAGGGCTTGCGGAGTTGCCCACGCATGTGCGGCGTGACGGCAATCGACAGGGCTTGTTTGACGTTCGGGTCGGCCCCGAAGTGGTCACCGTGCTTGCCAACGGCGTTGGCGGTGGATCGCTTATCAATGCGGGAGTCATGGAAACTCCGCGCCCTGAGGTTTTTCTGTCCGGTTGGCCCGCTGATTTATCCGATCTGAACACCTGGAGCACCTTTTATGACCGTGCGGCCGAGATGGTCGGCGCACGGATCGCAGGCGCGCCCAACAAAATCGACAATCACCCCGATGGATTGCCGTCAAAGCATCAGGCGCTTCAAAGCATTGCGCCCGGCAGTACGTTCAGGTCCGCAGAAATGACCGTTGCGATGACCGATCGGACAAATGCTGCAAATGTCTGGCTGAACCAGTGCTTAGGCTGTGGCGATTGCGCGACGGGCTGCAATTTCGGCGCCAAGGAGTCGTTGGACCTGAACCTGCTTGTTCAGGCCCATCAGGCCGGTGCCGAGATGTTCAGCGGCGGCACTGTTCTGAACCTGTCACAGGACGGCGACCACTGGATCGTAAACGCTGTCTTTACCGACAAAAACCTGCGTTTGCGCGATGGAACGGTTACCAAGATCCGCGCCAACAAGGTGATCATTGCCGCCGGTGCGCTCGGCTCCAACGAAATTCTGATGCAATCACATGCCCAGGGATTGCCATTGTCGGCTGGCCTGTTGGGCAAACACTGCTCGACCAATGGCGACATGCTTGCCTCGGATTTCAACACACAGACGGTGATCAATAACGTAGCGGACCAAGCCATTCGACCGTCCGACCGTCAGGTCGGACCGACCATTACGGGCGTGATCGATCTGCGCGAAACCAAAGGTATCTTGATCGAAGAGATTTCTGTGCCGGCGTCGTTGCGCGTCGCGTTCTCCGAGATTTTCGGTTCGGTCAACGCGCTGCATGCCTTGGGTGAAATCGATTGGTCGTCACACGCGGCAGGGTTCCCCAACGATGATGGCTATGCTGTGCCGCCGGAGGCAATCAAACGGTCGGCTGTTTTTGCAGTCATGGGCGATGATGGTGCGGCAGGTCACATCGCACTGGATGATACGCCATTCGGCATTGAAAAGGATGGCACCGCGGTCCTGCGGTGGACTGTTGATGAAGCCGAGACCTTTGCACAAGGCATCGACGAGCTGTCAAATCTCACAAAAGATACCGGCGGGCGATTGATTGCAAATCCGCTGTGGCGGCTTTTGCCGGAAGAGCTGTCTTTCCTGACTGGTGGCCAGAAAGGACCGGTGACAACGGTTCACCCATTGGGCGGAGTGATTATGGCCGACAGCGGCGCATCGGGTGTCGTAAATGCGCTTGGTCAGGTCTTTCGCACCGGCAATTCCAACAGCGTCTATGACACCCTTGTCGTGCTTGACGGGTCGATTGTGCCGACCGCATTGGGGACAAACCCCGCCCTGACGATCGCTGCCGTCGCATTGCGCGCAAGTGAGGAATTGGTTGATCAGTGGGGTTTGACTGATCCAGCGCCGTTGCCCGCTGTGGCGGAACCATTCCGGCGTCCGGTGTTTCGTGATACCAACCATGCGATCCGTCCGCGCCCGACCGAGGTTGAGGTGATTGAACGCCTGTATGGATCGGTTCGCTTTGCTCCGCAGGGAAAGCCAGACACCGATTATGTTGTCGAATTGACGCTTCAGTTCGATCCCAAGGCAGTGCAGGATCTCAATCCCGCTCTGCAGGGCGATTGTACCCTGATCGTCGCCGATAACCGCGACAGCCCGGTCACCCGGAGCGAAATTCGGGTTTTCGAGAAATCCCAGTGGGACGATATTTTTCGCAAATCGGATCCGCCTGCCTGGCGCGAACGCAAACTTGACGCACTGGCAAAGTTCCGGGCACCGCTGACCGGGACGTTGAAGGTTCTCGAACGCGAACAGACGTCTGCGATCGGACGCCTCTGGTCTGCAGGGCGCGCATGGTTGCTGAACCGCGGCTTGCGCGACGTATATCAATCCATATTTAGCGATGGTAACGGGCCACCGGGACCGGGGTTTTTCAGTCGCCTCAAGTCGGGGATTGGCATTGCAAGCCGGGCAGGCGCACTTCGAACTCTAACTTATGATTTGCAGATTGGTGCCGCCGTCCCGGGCGCGGAGATCACATTACAGGGCAATACGGTGAAGGGGGTCAAGCGTTTCACCTACAACCGTCGTGGCAACCCGTGGCGGCAGTTGATGGAAGTCACGCTTGATGCGTTTCCCGGACTTGTGCCAAGCGCGCCCCGGGTCTTGCAGTTGGACACCGCTTATCTGGCCCGTATCGGCGTGCCGCTGTTCCGCATCAAGGAACAGCAAGATTCGGTGTCGGCCATCGCCGACCTACTCGGATTTATGGGGTATTTCGTCCGCCTTCTGCTGGGAATTCACGTCTGGAGCTTCCGCGCTCCGGACAGCCGCGACCCCGATCAGGTCATCAACTTTGAACCACCTGTCGAACTGCCATTGTCGGATGGGACCACTGTACCTGCCGAGATCAGCGTGAGTAACGGAGAGATCGAACCGGAAAAGCCCGACATGGCAATCAGTACTGACCTGATTGACGGCGAGGTGCGGATCACACGCTATCGCAAACCAGGCGCGACAAAGCCACCTGTCGTGATGTTTCACGGGTATAGCGCCGGGGGCACGACCTTTGCGCATCACGCTGTCACGCCGAACTTTGCCAGCCATTTGTTGGAAAGCGGGCGTGACGTCCTGATCGCAGACCTCAGGACCAGCCCATATTACGCAGATACGACAGCGACGAAAGCATGGAGCTTTGATCAGATTGCCCGCATGGACGTGCCCTATGTGATCGACAAGGCGCTCGCATTGACCGGGGCGGAAAAGGTTGATGTCGTGGCGCATTGTATGGGCGCTGTTGTGGTCAGCCGCGCAATTCTGGAAACGGCCAATGCGGATGTTGCAGACGCCGTGCATCACAAGATCCGGCGCATTGCCTTCACACAGGTGGGACCACTTGTCGTTTTCTCACCAAACAATATCCTGCGTGGTTTTATCATGCGGTACCTGATCAACGTCTTGCCGGATGATTTTCTATACCAGTTCCGGCCCGAGAACCCGACCCTTGCGGATGCGCTTTGGGACCGGATCGTGGCGACACTGCCGTACCCGGTCGAAGAGTTTGACATCGAAAATCCGGTCTGGCCCTGCAAGACAACCCCCTGGACACAAACGCGACACCGAATGGACGCCCTTTACGGACGGGACTTCAGTGCGAACCGCATACATCAAGGCGTGCTGGACAACATAGATGAACATTTCGGCGCATTGAATTTGCGCACCGTTGGTACGGTTCTGCACTATGCCCGCCACAATATGATGACCAATCATGAGGGCAAGAATGACCTGGTCGCGCGTGCGTTGTTCGACAAAGCGTGGCGCGAGATACCGACCTTCAGTGTGCATGGCGCGGAAAACGGATTGTCCGACGTTGCCACCGTTGACCGTATGGAAAAGATCCTGACCGATGCCGGGGTTCAGTACCTGCCGCCACATGTCATCGAAGGGGCCGGACACCAGGACGCGTTGATCGGCGCAGACCGGGTAGAGACGTTTGAACATGTACGGACGTTTCTGGATGCCACACTGTTGCCGAACCCCGAAACTCGAAATCCTGATTTTATTGCCTTGCCGCCCTGGATCGGGCCCGTCCTGACGCGGGAACCGCTCCATCCCGGATCAGCCGATGTGAACATCATCAGGATCGGTGCCGAAGCGATGCTTCGCCATCCGGAAGGCGTGGTCCTGCTGCGTGTTCACTTGTCAGGTGACGATATTCTCAGACCAGATGACCCAAACAAGGATTGGAACGAGGCGTATATCCTGTCGTCGATGGCCGTCTACCTGTCTGACGAAATCCGGTTTGGTAAATGGGATGCGTTCGAAATTCCTCCTCACGAATTGTTTCCAAATCCCATCGAAAACGATCAGGCGAATGCGACCATGGTCCTGTTGATCTATGACGAAGCACCAGAAATGACAGCCATTGAATTGCCGGACAGATACTACGCAGTTTCTGAGAACGCGCTGATCAGTTTCGACAATACCGGCCAACGCCATGATGTCGATCCAAACGTGATCACGTTGGAAAGGTTCGCGGCGATGCGGGACGCTGTCGCGGAGACTGTGTCGCTGGGTCTGCCTTCAAATGGACCCTATTCCGATGATGCAGATCCTGGCGGTATCGCATTGCGCGGCGTGCGGGACGTGGAACGCACCGTAATTGATCCACGTGCAGAAACCGGGTTGCGTACAACAACGATTTCGGAAATGCTGTTTGGCCCCGAACAAGCCTTTGGCGCAGCAGCACTTTCCGTTCTTGAGAGCCAGGACATCGACCTTATGGACGCGATTGTTCCTGACCTTGAGATTTTCAATGACCCGGTTTCGACCCGGTTCATGTTCGGATCGTGCCAATACCCGGCTGGAATGCTGGACAAGGATGTCGCCTATCGATCATACGCCTCGCTTGCCCGGCGATTGCAGGGACCCGCCGCAAACGCACCGCGCTTCATGCTATTTGTCGGAGATCAGGTCTATGTCGATGCCAGTGCCGGGCTGTTTGATCCACGGGATCTGGATGACCAGTACCGCATCCCTTATGAGAACTGGTTGCGTGCAAAAGACGTTCGGACTGCCTTGCGCTTGGCCCCGTCCTATATGCTGCTTGATGACCATGAGATTATCGACAACTGGGAGCCAAAAACAGGCGAGGACAAGACCCAGAATCCGAATTATGTTGCGGGTCTTAAGTCCTATACCAAATACCAACACGGACGCCGCGCGACACGGACAAACTTCGAATTCGACAATTTCCCTTTCTTCCTTCTGGATACACGCAGCGAAAGAGGTCCACGCGCCACGGACTCGTTGCAGAACGCACATCTGTTTGAGCCCGATACGTTTGATAAATTGACCCAATGGCTGGATGACCATCAGGACGAGCCGAAGTTTATTGTGACGCCTTCGATGTTCCTGCCGCGTCACCGTCGCGCGGTACAACGCGATGCTGCGCTCGACGCGACCAATCTCGGTGCGCTGCACTCGGATGGATGGGACGGGTATTACGCAGACATGCGCAAACTCTTGGTGCATATCGTAAAAGAAGACATCAAACATGTCGTGTTCTTGTCTGGTGACGAACACAGAGCGGCTTTTGCGACAGCAACGATCCGTGATGCGATGGGAAATCCGGTTACACAGTTCGTTTCAATTCATACCTCGGCACTCTGGGCACCGTTTCCCTTTGCGAATGGCAAGAATGTGGACACCGTCGACGATGAGACCTTTGCGCTTTCGGTCGGTGCCGATCAGTTTTCCTGTACCGTCGCCACCACAAGGCCGAACCCTGCCGACGGACCGACCTATATATCAATCCGCCAGCAACGATCGGGTTGGGTTCTGGACTGCGAATTCTCTGATGGGACCATCAGGTCGATAGACTTGCAGAACTAAGAATCACGCCCTGTGGTATGCGCACCGCATTCGGAAACCCGGCAGAGTCAGATTCTGACAACCTTTCAAGTCATGACGTTGGTGCAGGTGATGGTTCATGCAGGTCGCAAACGTGAAGCTGCGCGGCGGATGACAAGCTTTCTCCCTGCCATCCGCCCCATCACACCACGGTGCGTCACCGATTGGGAAGGGTCGCCAATGTAACGGCATGGCCAGGTAGACGTATGCGAGACGAGCTGTCAGACTTTGGATGGAAGCCGGGCCGTAAGTTGACGGTAATCTCTGATGGTGAGCTTGCTCTCCCGAACCTCATTCGGAATGCCATTGATGGCGACAGCCATGTGAAGCATTTGCTCGACTGGTGGCACATCTCGATGCGCATTCGACATGTCGAGCCCGCTGTTCAGGGTCTGGTCCAGATACCGGCGTTCACTGAAAATCCGGTGCAGTTCCAGCGCCCCGCGAAAAGGCTCCGCTGATGGCATTCGCATGGCAGAGCACGGGTCGCGGAAACATATCCGAAGGGGCTCATGCATGATTGCACCCGACCAAAGCTTTTCGAGTTTAACTTGAGAAATTGCTTATCACTTTTCGCGTTCGACCGAAGGAAGAGGCAGCGAACAAGTGATTCAGGTTTTACTCGAAACGCTATAGTGGAACAATCTCTGGCTGTCCGCACCGCTGCCGCTCGTGTGCAGGCGTAATGCGAGACGATGTACACGTATCTTGCGAACAGCTTGGAATCCCTCGTCGACGATGCCCGCCGCTATCGCAAAGGGCTGCCGATCTCGTCATCTCGGGCCGAAGGGTCAGTTGATGACACTGCCGATACCCGCATGAGAAAGCGCAGAAGGATGAGGTTGCCGCCAAAAGGGGTTCATCGAGCAGCCGTCACAATGGCCGCAATTCTCGTTGGTCGGCTGCCTGTCGCAAACAGAAAACGCTCTGCTTGACCCCCATGTTTTGTCCGCTCCCAATTCAAGAGTCAGGAGAAGCCGCATTCCAGAAATTTGCGGCGCTTGCCCGATAAGCGTTTCCAGCGTCGTCCATTAGGCTGAAATTTTCCACATTTTGCGCCAGTACCCCCAATCGCAAATGGTGAGCCGACAGGGTCTTGTCCGGGTGACCAGACTTGGCGGCATCTACTGTTTGCGCAGACGGATGGCACCACAACCTTCTTGTGTATACTGAGCCACAATTTCTTCTCGGGCGGTGTCGAAGCGGCCCGCAAAACCGAGTGCTTGGTGTCCCCTTGGCTGGTACATCCAGTCGCGCGGTGTGAGCGTGAACTCTTGGGTGGCGTCGTCTACTGTTCCTTCCATCGACAAAACGCCGGATTCGATCTTTGCGCCGTTGTTGAGGGGGAAATAGGTTTGCATTGCGGTAAGGGTGCTGTCGGGGTTTACAACCACTGAAAGCGCCAGGCCAAAAGATGACTCGCCGCACATGCCTGTGCCGCGCCAAATGCCGTTACGCATGTCAGGTTCCGGCTCGCCGCCCATCATATTTGATTGACTGATCTGGACTACAGTGTCGAGTTGGCGTTGCACCGTAGGTGTCAGTGGCACCCAGACGCTCGCGACCTCAAGCGTTTCGATTGTCTCGACATCGATCAGGCGGCTGTCAATCCGAACGCGATCGGACAGCGGAGTGATTTCCCCCACGACCAGGGCATCAACGCCAAGGAAATTGCCGAATTCCTTGGCAGATGACGGATTGAACAGATCAACTTCGGAAAGTTGGATTTCGCGAAGTGCATTCTCAAGTTGGGCGCGCTCGATTACGCGGAACACGCCGGGGCCATGTTGCACCATCTTGCCCGTCAAGGCGATCATCATGAGATTTGTCAGTTGTGTCGTCTGCCGATTGGACGAGACAAACGCTGTGACCGCCACGCGCTTTGAGGTCTCGTTGCCGGCTTGTGCGGCCACGAATTTCTGGGCGATTTGTTCAACAGCCTCATCAACACTCTCAGCCGCGCGCGACACAGTCGCGACGGTGAGGCCCAGGGCGATCAGGCACGACATTAGAAAAGGACGAGAAAACATCAGGAGCCCCCTTGCGGCAAAGTGATGCCATTGATCACGACATCATAGAAATCCTGGTTCTGAAGATCGCTTGAATAGATCGCGAAGCGCGCTGTCAGGGACGCGGTGCTCGCGAGTTCAGCCAACTCCGGCGAAAAGGCGTCGCCCTGCGGAAATATCGTCAAGACCACGGGCATGGGTTGGCTCGGCGTCATGACGACAGGTGTATCCTTGAGGTAATAGGCACAGTTCCCAGTATCGAATTCCCATGCGCGGTTCGGACGCGTGCAGATCGGGACACCGGTGGAAGCGCTGACGTAATACACATTGCCCATCTCATCAACCAGGGTGGCCATGGGTTGAACAAGGGCCACCCGGCGCCCGGTCTTTTCTGTTTCGATCACACGCAGAATTATGCGAAAGGCATTTTCGGTGGATGGATCCCGTACAATCCGTTGCACCTGAAACGTCAGACCCGCAAATGTATCGGTCACGTTGTCGGCCTGGTCTTGGATGCCAGACGTACCGCTATTGCCAGTACCAGACCCAGTGCTTCCGCTGGTCACAAACTGTGCAGACGTTGGCAACGCCAAAAGACCGAGCGCAGCAATCAGAACAAGAAATCGGGTCATTTAGCCTCCAGAGAGATCAGCGGAAAACTGATCGGGATCGAGATAAGCCCGCGGTCACCCGCATTGGCTGGCGGATCGCCTACCCCAAGAGCAGCGTTCATGGTGAGGCTTAGAAAACCTGTGTCTGCACTCTCGCCCGATGGCGACTGAAGCGCCAGATTCACCAAAGACGAGGCCCCTGGCGACAGGAGCGACATCGTGCTGCCGGGCAGGTAGTCGGCGCGGTTCGTCATGCAACTATCGATATATTTGGATTCGAGTTGCTTGCAGGTGGAGAGACCAGAAATTTGGGTCACGGCGTATGTTCCACCGTTGGTATCAATCCCCATCGGCGATGGGCCAATGATCGACAACCAGATCGGTTCATCCCGCATATTCTTGAGTTCGACACTTACGGTCCGCTGCGCGCCTGCAGCTTTGCTAACGAACAGAACGCGGGCGGAAAGCCCGTTATTCACGACGGCTTCAGTACTGGCTTCAAACACGCTTGCATCACTTCCGGATGCAGTTGTTTCCAATACCATCTGTGCGGACGCAGGAAGCGCGGCCAATATTGCACCGGCGGCAAAAGAACAAATTGATCGGCGCAATGAATTTACCTCTATCACATCTCAAAAAAACGCCCGCACCAAATTGGCGGGATACACCCAAAAGAGGCCAAGACTCTAAAATCAGAGATTTTCTTGACAGCCCCCACGACTTCACGTCAGTTTTGCGTAGATTGATTGACCTGACAAGTGTTTTTCAGGGTGGTTGCTCCGCAGCGTCGCCCACAAGACTGACGCGTTGAAGTTTACAAAGCGAGATTTGACATGACGAACGAACGGGAGCGACATAGACAGAATGTGCGGAGGCGCCCCGGAAACGCCCCAACAACAGAAAACGCGTCAAAAGACACTTCCGCAAAGACGGCCACTTCGTCGCAGGCTGGCAGCTCCGACGCCGGTGGCGCAGGTAAAGGCCAGCGAACCAGCGGCAGCGTCAGGATTTTTGGCGCGATTGCCATTGCGGTTGCAGTTGCCACAATTGGCGCTTTGTCGTTCATGGGCGGAGGCGGCGACACGATCACGGATAGTGAATCCCAGTCCCGTCTCGCGGCATATCAAACCTTCGCAGCCTCTCCCGGCCTGCCGGTCAAACTGGTCGGAGCGGATGAAGTCGACGATGCGTTGATGTCAATGCCCGACACCGTACCCACAGAGGTCCGCGACGAGATGCGCCAGCAGATCAACCAAGGAAGTTTGCAATTGGCTTGGGTCACGCTGTGGGACACGCACGCCGAAGACGGCGACATCCTGCGCTTTGAAAGCTCCACTTCGATTCCGATCGAAGTTATGGCGCTTAACGCAAAAACCACCTTTGCGATCCCCTATCCCGCCGACGGTCAAGTCCTTGTTACGGGCGTCAAAGACGGCGGTGGCGGAATAACCATCGCACTGGAAAGCGGCGCAACGTCCATCGCATGGCCAACCATGGCCCCGGGGGATCAGCTTCTCCTGCCCCTCACACCGACGTTCTAGGTCAAGGCCGTGCGTGCGCTTTCCATGATCCCTTTGCCCCTGCGGATTGCCGGGATGATACTCATCGGTGTGCTTCTTTTTCGGGTGATTGGCGGCGCGCTTGGCTCCTGGATGATCATTCTGGCGGTATTCTTGTGGCTGATCACCTTGCTCACTCTGGCATGGAATTTCGGCTGGCTGAACGGATTGGCCAGGATCCCCGGGGTCGCGGCGTTTTTCGGATTCATGTCGGCGGCGCGCGCGCAACAGCCTTCGGGCGCGGAGGATGCAGGCCCGCGTGGGCAACTCAGCGACGCAGACCGCGCGAAGCTTTTCGCCGAAGCCCGCGCCCGGCTGGGGAACTTGCAAGGCATCGAACGTACCGAAGACGATATCCTCGAACGCCTGATCAGCCCTGCCGAGGACGATCCCGAAAACCCCTTTGGAACCAAGGCCCCCGCCCTTGTCGCACTGTTCGTCGGGCCCAGCGGAACAGGCAAGTCCACCACCGCTGCGATCACGGCCAACATGCTGACCGGCAAAAATGCAATCGAGACAGCGAATATTGTTACAGTGCGCGCAGTTGACTTGCGCGCAGGGCAATTTGGATCAGCCGCCCAGCTGGCCCGCGCCAAGGCGGAACAGGCCGTAGGCGGCACCTTGTTGATCGAAGATGCAGGCTGGCTTCTGTCGGACGACGGATACGGCGGGCCTGGTCCGGCCGCAGATTTCGGGGAGGGTCTGCTTGATGTGCTCTTGCAGTATCCACAGCGTGTTTTCATAGTCATGACCGCTTCGCCCGTGGATGCGCCCCGGTTGCAGCGCGCACCGGACATGGCACGTTGGCTGGGCAAGCTCACGACACGGGTCTTTACGTTCGACGATCTCGCAGATGACGTGCTTCTGGAACTGTTGGAACAATACCTTGAAGACATCGGTTGGGCGTTGGAAGACGATGATGCCGCCTCTCGCGCCCGCCGCCTCATGGGAGAGGTCCGCGACCGGGCCGGTGACACCTTTGACAACGCCGAAAGCTGCCGTCGCATGGCCGAACAATTGGTGGAAATGGCGCGCGGGGATGACGAAGCCCTGAGCCGCAAGGTGATCAGCCGTGACATGGTCCGGCAAATGGACGAGCAATTGGAGTAATTGGGATGGATGAGCAGTTTCGCCGGCGGCGCCGGTCAGAACGGAATAGTGGTCCGAAACGGGGCGACGGCCTGGAACCGATCCTGAAGGAGATAGATGGCCTGATCGGTTTGGAACCGGTCAAGGAACGGATCTTCAGCCTCGTTGATTTCGCCCGGGTCGTTTCTTTGAAGAAGGATCGCGATTTGCCGGTGTCCAATCTCACGTTTCACATGGTCTTTACCGGCCCACCGGGCACGGGGAAAACGACGGTTGCCCGCTATATCGGGCGGTTGCTTTATGAGCTGAAGCTCTTGCGCAAAGAGAAGCTGATTGAAGTGGATCGTTCCGCGCTTGTGGGCACGCACCTCGGCGATACCGCACGTTTGGTTCAGGACAAGGTCAAGGACGCCCTCGATGGCGTGCTGTTCATAGATGAGGCCTATACTCTGGCAGGCGGAGGCGGCGCGACCGGCAAAACCGACCCGTTCGGACAGGAGGCCATCGACACGCTGCTCAAGCTGATGGAAGATCACCGCGACCGGCTGGTGGTGATCTTTGCAGGTTACACCACGGAAATGCGTCGCTTCGTCGAGGCCAACCCCGGCCTCAAATCCCGTATTTCGCGCGAAGTCGAGTTTCCGTCATATAATGGCGATGAACTGTTCGCGATCTTCGAAAGCCTGGTTGAGAAAAACGGGTTCAATATGTCCCGCGCGGCCAGCGACGAGGCCCGCAAGGTCATCGACGATCTGGCCCGCAATGCGGATGAAAACTTTGGGAACGCGCGCGAGGTCCGCCAGTTCTTCGAGGCGTTGCAACCCATCCAGGCCGAGCGCCTTGCCGAGCATATCGATGAGGTCGAAAACATCGATGACATTGACAACGACACGTTGATGCGGATCGAGGAAGACGACATCACCTACTACGCTGAGCATCTGTAAAGGATCGCCCATGTCACTTGGCACCCAGGCCGCACAGCTTTGGAAACGTTCCCGCCCGTTCCGCTTCACGACAATCGCCGCCGGGTTGGTCACCGTTCTGGCGGTCGTCTCGGGTATTGGCGGTGGCAGTGGCAGCGGCGGAACCGGAGGAACGGGATCGCAGGTTGCCAGCGGGACGTCAGGCGCTTCGGGTGGCGCAACAGCACCTCCGCCCGCAACACAGGGCAGCTCGACACAAGCGTTGGTCAAATGCGGCCCCGGCGGCAACACTCAACTTGCTGCACCACTCATTCAGGGCAACAGCCAACCGCGCAATGTCACCGCCGTACAACCTGCCGCCTCACAACAAAGCGGCGGTGTGCCGCTTGAAGTGGTGGGCCGCTTCAACCAGTTCTTTGTCACCGTGGACGCCGCAAAGTCCGAACCGCGGCGCGGTGAAAGCTGCGCGCTGATGAGCGATGCAATCACGATCCTGCAACCTGCGGATTACGCCTATGCCACCTGCTTTCAGGACGGCCAACCCAAGTTGACGGACGCACAGGCCTGCGCACAAAGCCACGGCCAATCCGAAGCGCGCTACGCAAGCCTTCTTGCCGCGCACGCGGCATTCAGCGAAGAGCCGTCTTCGGCCAATATCGCAGCCCTGGCACTGGCGCAGTCCGAAATGCGCGACTACGACAAAGCCCGCGAACGCTGGCGCGAGGTCACGCCAATCATCTCCGAGGCCCAGTCCGCCGCGGCCTCCATTGCTCAAAGCGATGTCCGCATCACGCAACTGGTCGCAGCTGCACGGGCGGCACAGACCGGCGGCGCGCCTCAGATCCAGGCGCTGGCCAATGCCGCCGGTCTGAGTCAACTCGATATTGCCCGCCTGACGCCGGAACAAGCAGACATGCTGGAGGCCGCGCGCGCAGCCCGGACGCAAGTTCAAGACAGCAACACGCGCCTCGACACCCTCGCCGTGGCCCTGCAAAGCGTGGTCAGCGGCAGCACCGAGGCACGCGCAGAACTCATCGCGGCAGTTGGGGCCCTCACGCCCTTCGACAGCGCACAGGCCTCTGCCGTGCAATCCGAAACCATCGCACGTGCCAAGTCGGAGGCGGCCCGCTTCGCACTGAACGATCTGGTCGCCGAGGCAGAAGCACTTGGTGCGTCTAAGCTGACCGCCGCAACGACCGAGCAGCATCAGCGCCTTGTCGATCTGGCCTCCATAGTGACAGGGCACGGCGGCATCACCGAACCGACGCCCGCCCAAACCGCCGCTCTCAACCTGTCGCGTGAGGCCGAAGCCGCCCTGGCGCGGTCGGACCGGCGGCTCAAGGCGATGACAGACACCATCGAAACCGTGCGCGCCGGTGGCCCTTCCGCGATCAATGACGATGTGCTCAAGAATTATGACGCCGTCACAGCCTTTGATCAAAGCCGTATGACAGACGCACAGCGTACCGACTACGCCGCACTCGAAAAAGCCCGTGAAGTTGGTGTGGCCAGCCAGTCCGAAGTGCTGACACGTTCGGTACCCGTCTTTGTGAGCGCACAGGGAGAAGGCCCTGTTGAAGACGCGTTGCAAGCCCTGACCGATGGTCTGCAACGCGATGGATTCAACATCGTGGACACCCGCGATGCGTCTGCCGTCCACTTGATCTTGCAGGTTGGCGAGATGCGCGAGCGCGAAAACAGCTTTGGCAATACCACTGTCAATACAGCCCGCATTGAAATCGGACTTGGGGGGGAATGGACAATTGCGGACAGCAATATCCTGAACACGTCTGCAGAGGGTGTCGGGCGGGGGCGCAACGCTCTGCGGCAGGCACTTGACCGTGCGGTGGAGGCCCTGCTCGAAGCCGTTCGCGACGCGGTTCAGAAAGGCTGACGTGATGCAACGTAAGGTCTCGTCAAAGGACGTTACGGAAGCAAGCGTGGCCTTTTGGTCCGGGCTCGTAGGCTCGCTGTTACTCAGCCTTTGTGTTCATTTCATCGCACCGGGATTTCGAAACGATGATTTCCTCCGAATGGTGCTGGTCATTGTGTTCTTCGGCAGCCTCGCCTCCGCCACCTGGAGCCTCACCCAACCATTTGCTGACTTCAACACCGCCAAGGTGCGCTGGCAATACGGCGACGCAGGCCCCGCAGTGCAGCGAACGGTTGATATGTATTTGGTAAGGATCAACCGCTATGTCGGGCTCTTGGGCAACACATTATCCGTGGGCGTTGGCGCGATCGGTTTGGCCGTGTTGACGGATTGGGACCTGTTCTCACCTCTCGGACCTGTGCAGGGCCCGCTCTACATTATCGGATTCGGCGCCCTTTTGGCGTCGCCTCTTCTGGCGCTCACCGGTGTTGGGCGGCTCCGCGAAGCATTCATCTACAGGCGGCAGATCCAGGAAGAAATGCAAACTCAAGGTACGCGCGTGCGCGATGCCAGCACCATGGCCGAAGAGCGGGCGCAGGAAACCCGCGACGCGGTAGAGGTTTCCGGGTCCATGACATTTCGTGCGGGCGGCTACGACTGGAACGTTGCCGATTTCTACAAGAACGTTGCGATTTTTGGGCAGTCGGGCACCGGCAAGACCATCTGCGTTCTGAATGCGCTGCTCGACGGGTTGCTTGGGGCGACCAGTGCCGCAGGAAAACCAGCCGCAGGGCTTATCCTCGATCCAAAAGGCGATTTCGGCACCAAAATGGAGATCCTCGCCGGCCAGCACGGACGCAAGCGCGATCTGCTGATCATCGACCCCGATCAACCCAAGAAGTCCATGCGATGGAACCCGCTCGATACCGCAGATGACGCGCAAGAAGTTGCGGGTCGTTTCGCTGCCGTGATGGAAATTCTCAGCCCCTCGGGAAGTGACGACACGTTCTGGATCGATGGCACCAAACGGTTGGTGCAGAATCTGCTCACACTATTGCGCGCCGCCCGTCCTGACACGCCGCCTTCCCTCATCGAGATATACGAAGCGGCCATGTCCGACGAGAAGATCAACGAATGGGGCAGGATGGTCACAGACGATGTCTACGACGGGAGCATAGAAGTCTTGCGCACCTTCGACTACTTCAAAGAGGTTTGGTTTCCCATGCCTGCTGATACCCGCAGCACGATGCGCAGCTTTGTATCGAACATGCTGGGGACTTTTCTGACACCGCCATATGATACGCTGTTCGCCGGAAAATCCACGGCGAGGATCGGGGACGTGATCGACGACGGCAGGCTCCTTTATGTGAACATGCCGATTGCCGACAAAGAGGTGATGGCCCGCGTTGTATCAACCTTTGTGAAACTGGAGTTTTACCGCGAAGTGCTCAAACGCCGGGACAAGGCGCGCCCCTCGTTCTTCCTGTGCGACGAATTTCAGTCATTCTTCACTACAGGCCAAGGCCGGGGAGATGCCGATGCGTTTGAACGCACGCGTCAATCCAACCACGCCAACATTGTGGCGTTTCAGAACCTGAACGCGCTGTTCAAACAAACCGAGCGCAAAGAGCCCGTGCTGAACATGCTCGGCAACTGCGCCACCAAGATCTTTCTGCGCAACACCGAGCGCGAAACCAACGAATTCGCCTCGGATCTTTTCGGCGAGCAGATCGAAGCCCTCAGCGGCTCCAGCGTGAATATCGCCCAGGGCGCACGCAACAGGGGCGCAGGTAGCGGCGCGATTTCAGCCAACGCGCAATATTCGGCGCGGGTGAAAAAGGACGAGTTTGCCAACCTCGAAGTGCCCAGCCGCGAGGAGAACAGTACCTTTGCCGAGGCCATTGCCCACCTCGCGGCCCGGGCCACCGTCGAGATGAAAAAGATGCGCTGGAAAGTGCACCCGATTGAGAGGAAATAGATTGTGCTACGCATTCTCGTGATCGCCGGGCTGCTCTACGTGGCCTATCTGTTTGCCGGAGCAACGATTTCGGCAGCGAAAGTCACGCTCTCATCTACTTTCGCGTGGATGTATGAGGATTACTGATGTCGGAACCCGACCCCCAAAAGGTGTATGTGGCATTCGATAGTCCCGAAACAGCCGTGCGAATGACCGGTGGGGAAGCGCACGCAGTGAAGGACGTGGGGCACGACAACGCATTCATTCTGACAGACCAGAGTGGACGCAGCTTCGTTTATGTGCGGGCTGAGTATTCCGGATACCGCGGCGTTGCCAACCGCGCTGCCGGCGAACAGATCTCAAGAAAGGGCGAGGATGCTGATCACGCGGGCAGCAGGACCGTGAATGCGGGGAACTACGTCCTTTTGGCCCGTGTGCCCAAGAGCGCGAACCGCTCGGCGGGCTCGGTGGAGAAGATCACCACTTTGGACGGGCAATTCAACCGCGCGAGCACGGGACCTGCCCCTGGCGGCGGCTATGCGGCACCCATGTCCGCGCGGCAGGCGGAAAAGCTCAGCGGAAAGGTGCGCGCGGACTATCAAACCCGGTCGGGGCGCAATGCCAACCCGCTCGACGACCCTCAGATTGCCACTGCGCTTCTTCAAAGTCCCGAGGATCGCGCACGCGTGAATGACATGAAGGGCGCGGTCATTGCCAAAGCCAAGGACCACGCGGATAAGCCAAATTACGCGCAGCCAGTGGCCACAGGCGTCAAAGGGCCTTGGGATCGGGTTCAACAGTCACCGGGGGAAAAGTCCGAAAAACAGATGGACATGGGACGCAAACCCAAAAAGTAATCAGACGCTCTGGAAGTGGAAAGAAAACAATGAGCCCTGCGCTGCTAGTAACCCTTCGTCAGGTCAAGGCGATTGATCAAGACACAGGGGCATCACCCGACGAAGCCGTCACTTTCGACATTCTTGACAGAGCGACCGTAGGCGTCCAGGTCGGCGATACCACCCTGAAGATCGCGGCCGAACCGGGAGAGGATGATGAGGGCCGACACGGCTGGACTCTTCACGACCCCATCACGGATGCGACGCCGGAGATCCAGACCGAGGTACGCCGCATCGCGCGCCTCGGTCTGGAGAGCTACGGCTACCTCGTGTGGGACGGCACGAAGCCGTGAGTGCGCGCCACGAAACCACACAAGCCTACGCGCAGGAAATCGATGCCAATCGCGAAAACCTGCGCGGCCCCAAGGACGGCACCGTATGCTACACCAATGGCGGACAAGAGTCCGCCCGTGCCCATGTCGCCCACGAGCGCGCCGAAGGCCGCGATGCGACGACACTGGAGCAGACAAAGTACGGAGCGACGCTCGATAAGGATGAGCTATGGCGCAATACGCCGGAAAACCGGACTTTCAACAACGCCGAGCGCGACCGTCAAAAACAAGCCGGTGTTCAAAACGTTGACCCCCGCCTTGCCGGAACCAAGGAGGTTTGGGGCAAAGCCAGCCAGACCTATTGCGAAGAAGCACGCGGCAAAGTCACGGTCGTAACGAACGACAAACCAATCGACGAAAAAGGATTCTTTGCCAAACACGAACGAGAGACGCTGATCCGCAACGAGAAGGTAACTCACATCAATGGGGTCGAGCGCAAGCAACTTGAAACCAGGCTTGACGCCGTGAACAAGGCCAAAGCACAACAAGGCAGCGCCGTTACCGAAGCCGACAGGACCAAGGCGGCGGCGGCACATAAGGAAGCGCTTGCCAAGCTCAACGCCGACATCGAAAAAGGCGACCCCACGCGGACCAAAGACATGTCCGACGTCCGCAAGGCCCCCCACGCCCCGCAGCAAAAAAGCCGCTGGGACTCTCATCACCAAAAATCAGCCGGCCATGCGCCCGAAAGGGCAATGCGCAAATCAAAATAGAGGAAGTCTTATGTTTCGACGCGGAATTATTGCCATCTGCATGCTTTTTGCACCCACATTCGGTGCGGCTCAAATGCTCGACAACGGGGGTACAACGGCTGCGGCCAATACCAGCGCCTTCGGGCAGGACAAGCCATTTGAAAATGCCACCACAACGTTCGACGGCGTAGTGTTCAACCTGTCCCGCCCGATCGCAGATCCGACTGAAGGCACTCTTTACCGCATGGTCGGCACGCTCCGGAACACTGGAAAATCAGATGTCGAAATCCTGTTCTACATGCCTCTTCCAACGCTGACGGACGAATTGGGAAACGTACTAAGTGCATCGACCCGGAGCGGCATTAACGCTTGTCGCTATAACAATCAGTGGACGACAGACATTCGCAGGTGCGATGAGCATCCAAATACCGAAACCGCTTCACGCCTCGCTCCGGGCGTTCCTATTCCGTTTTCACTGGGCTTCGGACCCGGAGAAACAGACTACAACGAAGAGCTTGCCGCACTCTCAAATACGACGACTGCACGGATACACTTCGTCTACACGATTGACGACTTTCAAAACATGAAGATTGCGGAAGTCGTTATTCCGGGGATTCCCCTGCCTCGTTAATATCTTCAACACAGGCTTTGGGAAAACCCGATGGCCTGTACATAGCCCCATCCCGTGGCTGCTGTGTAGGCCAAGGGCAATGCAATGATTTTCAGCACCCATGGATGCCACTGAAACACCTCGGCAAGTGCCGTGGCGATTGCATTGAACGCAAGCGATAGCCCGATCGTGATCGCACATTGGATCGCGAGGAACAGAGCAAACCGCCATTCCCCCGACTGTGCGAACGCCACCGCAAACCCCAGTCCAAGGGCGGGGCCCAAGAGCGCGCCCCAAATCTGAAAATTCACCAAGGGAATTGCGACATAGACAAGGCACGCAAGAAAAATCACCGACGACCAGACCGCAAAGAAATCAGCAGTCAGTCCAGGTGGAGGCTGTATGGAGGGGCATGGCATCAGGTGGGCCATCCCGGACGCGGCCCCAACAATACCCCCGATTGCAAGTGCGATCAGGCACAGGCGCACAAGAATCATTTTCCCTTGGCGGCCTTTTCAAAATCCTTGCTGAGGGCCGGGTTTTCTTTTTGAGGCGTCTGCTTGTCGACCTGTTGGTTTGGGGTCTGCGCGTGATGGCGCTCCCACGCACTGGGGGCACCACCACCCATACCGCCCGGCCCTACGGGTGTTGGCGGTTTCGGCTTCAGTTCCGAATCCTTGGGCTTCTCTGGTTCTTTTTCCGGCTGACCGACAGCGGCTTTGTTGAAATCATCCTTGATGATGTTGCGTTCATCCCAGCGCGACATGACATCCCTCCCTGCAAGCTACACGCAGGCTAGCAGCTTGGTATCGGGCCGGACAAGATTAAGATCACGACCTGTCGAGCGAAAAACCAATTGCGTCTATCGTCCTGTCGCGTTGCCCTCAAATCGGCGCTGCCTCAATCTGTGTGGCGGAACGCTCGCATTCTCGCCCGTAACAATTCTGGCCCGGCTCGGCCGTACATGGCACGTTTGAGGGTCTTCAGGCGATTGATCTGACCTTCTGCTTGGCCGTTGCTCCAGGGCATCTCGATGGCATTTTTGACCGCATCGAAGTCCCGGTTCAGGGTGCGGGCAAAGCGCACGATGGGCACCAGGTCCGCTTCGATCGCGTCACAGGTCCATGCAGGGAGCGGGTCTGCCCGGCGGCCACGGACTGTGTTACAGGAATGGGTCACTCAAAGTACTCTCAGCGTTTTCTGTGACGTGAGCGACGGTCGATGCCCCACAAATTCAATGATGCCCGTCGCGACAAGTTTCACATAGCTAAGTACCGGATCACGAACTGCTCGGAATACAATGAAAGTCTCGGCGTCGAGCCGATGTGACGATCTGGGTTTCTGATGATGTGGTGCAGAACTGGGTATCGCCGTGCCGCAAAACACGCGGTGGTCAGTCGCGTTACTCCGATTTGGCAATCAAGATCTGTCTCACTCTGCGGGTCGTGTTTCGACTTCCGCTCAGGCAAACTCAGGGCTTCGTGCGTTCGATTGCCAGGCTGATGGGCATGGACCTTGTGGTGCCGGATTTCTCGACCTTGTCGCGGCGGGGTAAAGGGCTGAGGATCAACCCAAACCGGCATGCTTCAAGTAAGCCAATCACCCCCGTCGTGAACAGCGCGGGTCTGAAAATGCATGGCGGCGACGGCTGCCATGAATAAAAACACGGCACCAGGAAAGCCTGCAAAACCCTCCTCTCGTCGAGTGCACGCACTCAACTGCCGGGCAGAGGGCGTAAACTCCACATCGGACTCGACCCGGAAACTGGCGATGTCGTTGCCTCGAAGGTGACCACGGAGCATGTGGGCGATGAAACGGCGCTGCCAGACCTGCTTACCGATGTTGATGTCGATGTGAGCCGGTTTCTGGCGGATGGTGCCCATGACGGCCAGGGGATGGCAGACTGCCTGATCGGAAAGTTCGGGCGCGGGGTTTATGTCATTCTCCCTCCGCCGAAGAACGCAGCTCACGGCAAGAATGCACAGCGCAACCACCACATCGATGCCATCGCTCAACATGGCAGAATGAGCTGGCAAACCAAGACGGGTTAGACTCTGTATTACCTAAAGTTACGCAGTACACTCGGTTAGAGCGCAGTTCGCCAGAAGCGCCACTGCGTCCAGCATGGCGTCCGAGTTCTTGTGCCATTTGTTGTATGCCCGGGGGTGCAAGCGAGGGCATCTCAATGACCTTGGCTTCGAAGGTGTTTTTTCGCCGCAGGTCCTTAGCGGCTCCTGCACCGTGAACGATAATCACAGAAGACCGCACACGATCCACAAGCCATTCGAATATTGCACCCCCTACCCCTTTTTGATCTGAGGTTAAGTCGCGGCTCATTGGTGTGGAAAAGCAGACCACGTTGGTTTCGAGAACCTTGGCACCTATCGCGTCTAACCGTTTGGACAACCGATCAGTGTTTCGTCGTGTGGGGGATGTGTGGGACAGTTTTTCATAGAAACCCCGACATGTGATACCGTTCCGATTGAATAACGCATCGAGGTGCTCGTCATGGCTAACTTGCTCGATAGAATAACCGTTACGTGGGTTGCGACCGACAACAAAACAGTTCGCGTCCAGCGGATCGGATTACGAAGTGATCCAAGGACGAGGGTATTGCCCATCAATCGGCTGCGTGAATTTGCGCGTCTCATCCAAAAAACCACTTGTCCGCGGCCTTGTCATCCGATTTTGCTTTCTTGTCGCGCTGTTCGATGCCGTCGCGTTTGCGCTGCGGTACCGGCTGTAGAAAACCAATAGAGCACGACGTTGGGCTTCGGTGTCCTTTTTTATCTCTGCCTTCCTCCTCTGCAGCAGTGACGTCGAGAAGGCTCGCATGTTGAACGCTAGGATCCTAGATCGGTCCGTTGCTGGATGGCGGCGGTGATCGCCTCGCGCACGCTGGTAGGTTGCGCGTCGATCGCGCCGGCCAACAGGCGCAAATCCCGGCGCGTGCTGTGCAGGTGATCGATCAGCGTCAGCACGGTGGGAAGCACGTCGTTGGGCAGCGCCATATCCTTGCGCAGATCACACAACAGGCGAAGCCGGGCCACATCAAGGTCGTCAAAGACCGGCCCATTCTCGCTATGAGCCGGCAGGACCCATCCTTCGCGCACCCAGACCCGTAGCTCGCGCAGCGTGAGGCGCTCGACTCTTGAGACCACGGAACGTTCGTCGAAGCTCATGTTTTCCTCCTTAAATCCATTCGTGGGTCGAATTCAGCAGTCTTGCGCCAGCGTTCTGCAATACCCCTCATTTCGTCGTCTATCTTTTTGGGCAAGACGATCTTGAGCCTGACAGTCTGGTCACCCACGGTCTTGCCGTGCTTTATCCCCCTGCCCTTCAGGCGCAAACGCTGACCCGAGGAGGCGCCGTTTGGAATTGCCATAGACACCGGACCAGAGATCGTAGGCACGTCAATCTTGGCGCCCAGGACGGCCTCGTCGAACGTGATCGGCAATTCGATTTCAATATCATTCCCATCACGGCTGAAAACCGGGTGTGGCTTGACGCTGATGGTGACCAGCGCATCTCCCGCCGGGCCTTG
Organism: uncultured Rhodobacterales bacterium; assembly: GCA_964352055.1. Classification (GTDB taxonomy): domain Bacteria; phylum Pseudomonadota; class Alphaproteobacteria; order Rhodobacterales; family Rhodobacteraceae; genus Tateyamaria. Next base: position 3,868 of record CAYGQZ010000027.1, on the reverse strand, counting down.
TCCTATCCCTGGCGCGCCTTTTCCCCGCAGGCGCAGTGTCTGGCCATCCTGAACGCCCGCAGGGAGGGCAATCGCAATCGATTTTCCGTCTGGCATAGTGACCGACCGTTTAGTGCCGCGGGCAGCATCAAGGAAATCCACGTCCAGATGGTAGCGCACGTCCGGGCCACGCGCATGGAACTCCCCGCTTCTTCCGCCGGACGCGGCGCGCCTGCCGAAAAGTTCTGAAAACAGGTCGGAAAGGTCTTCTTCGCTCCCTGTGCCAAATCCAGTACCGTACCCTTGCCCGCTATCGGGATCGTACCGCGTACCCGCGTCTCTACCGGCATAGTGGTGGTAGTATTGCCGCTCCGGTGTTTCCTGGCCCGAGGCATCGATTTCGCCCGCATCGAAACGTCGGCGTTTTTCGGGATCACGCAACAGATCATGGGCGGCTGAAACCGCCTGAAATTCGGCCTGCTTATCCGGATCATCCGGGTGGAGGTCCGGGTGCAAGGACTTGGCCAGTTTGCGGTAGGCCTTCTTGATCTCGTCTTGCGTGGCTGTCTTTGAAACGCCGAGTGTTTCGTAAGGGTCTTTGCTCATCTTGCGTGTTCACTTTGGCTTTTGCTGCGGTTAGACGCCACCCAATCCACGATATCGCGGGCAGATGCCGCCCCGGTACGCCTTCCTGTCTCCTGCCCGCCCTGAAACGCGATCAGCAATGGAATGCCTCGGATACCGTACCGGGAGCTTGATGCAGGATAGGCCTCGGTGTCCAGCTTGGCAAAACGCGCCCGGCCCTTGAGCGATGTCGCAGCCCTGGCAAACTCGGGGGCCATCATGCGGCATGGGCCACACCACGCAGCCCAGAAATCAACGATCAAGGGCACCTGGTCGATCCGCTCGGCTTTTTTCAGCACATCGAGCGAGATTTCTGCTGGCTTTTCGGTCATCAGAGGCGCGCCACACACACCGCATTTGGGCGACGCCGCCAAACGCGCCTCGGGAATTCTGTTTGCCTGACCACAGGCCAAGCAGGTCAGTTTTAGGCCCGTTTGCGGTCTCGCGTGTTCGTTGCTGTCCATAACATCGACCTCAGTTTCGTCACATAGATTTCCTTAAGGCACATAAGAAGTTGGTGCCGGATTCTGTATCGACTCAAGATAATAAACAATCTCGATCAGCTTTGTCGGCACCAGGGTCATCACGCCGTTTCCCGTGTCGAACTCGCTCATCTCGTTGTCCAGAAAGCTTTCAAAAACCGGCATGTCTTCGCGGGGCAGTGTGTTGCGGTTGTATCCGTCAAGAATGGCCATAACCTCAAGCTGCGGCCAAACGCCATCGCGACGCGCTGCTATCCGTGTCAGGTCTGCAGGCGGCGTGGCCATGCTCGCTGCAACCGGCCCGTTGCCTCTGCCATCGACACCGTGGCAGGATACGCAATTTTGCACGTAGAGCACCTTGCCGACGTCCGACGTTTCAGCGGGTGTTCCCATCAGCAGAAACGGAATCAAGAGCAACCAGTACTTCATTCAGCCAACCTTCCGAACCAATACAGGAATATTATAGGGTCAGAAAAACTCTGCCTTGATCCCAATCAAACAGAGTCTCAATCCAGCGCCATAGAGCTCTTGCATTTGTTGGATCTGACCTCACAGCTATTGGAGGATGATACACGGGCACCGTAAAGCCAGCAGACGTCGTCCAAGGGAAATCAGCGGTCTTAGGATCACAGCGCGTTGGACCTGAGCGCTATCGCGCCAGGTTTGCATGGCCAGCGATCTCATGTCTCGGAAGACGGTGGATGCAAGAAAATCGCTGCAAATGGCTAGGTGATTTGAATTTCTTCATCAGCCCCTCTCGCTGTTGCGTTGGCTGATGGGAATTCTCGGCACGGTTATTCAAACCCTTGGGCGAGAGATGCTCGACACCGCAACCGAAATCCGAAACTTTGCGACACGACCCTTCTCACTCCCTGTGATCGCAATCACAGCGTGTACCTGTGTGGCCTGCTATTCCCTGAATACGGGAACAAGGCTCAATTCACTCAACATGGTTTCCCGGCGAATACTGACACTCATTGAAAGGAACAGACATGCCACTTGATATCAATGCCGCGCCTGCCGAACTTGCAATTGCAACTGTCGACGGCGAAAGCGCAAACACCTGGAAAGTCACGACCAAACGCGGGACGCAAAAAGGCATCGGCGCCTCCGTCTCCGGCGCCGGGGCCTGGGTCACACTGAACGGCAAAATGAGCTTCGAGATGCACTCCCTGGAAGTCTCGAAGACCTACCAGCAGATGAAGAAGAGCTATGACATCGGCGGCGGCATCGGCGGCTTCTGGTCCTGGCTCGGGCTCAGTTCCCACGCTTCGACGCACAAGTCGGAAATCCAGCAAGTGTTCCATGAAGTCACGCAACATGAAAAGGAACATGGCAAGGTTCACATCGACATGGGCGTCACAGGGTTGATCCCCAACGTACAGGTCGATGCCTCGGCCTACGTCCTGATCATGCAGGTGACCGACGCTCAGGGTAACACCTACAACATGGCGTCAAGCGGCGACCCGAAAGGCGATACCGGCGCTCAGGACTCCAACGGTCAACAGTTGCCAACGCAAAACAATCAGAGCACGATCACAATCTGATTTTCGCCAACATGCAGTGTCCGGCCGTCTTTTCGGCCGGACAAGTTGCGGGGACTGCAATGAATATCGTTCGTTTGCCGAAAGACCTCCTGACGGTGAACGCCGCAATCCAGGGCCAATCGCTGCGATCCAGCGTCAGAACCGTACCGATGACTGGATACAGCGGTACAGTGCACAACGGGTACAACGAAGTCATCGCGCAGGTGGCACCGGGTATATCAGGAAAAGTCCACCTGACCTTCAAGATGGCATTCCCCAGCGTAACCGCATCTGAATTCCGCCATTTCAGAAAGGATTTACAACCCGTTCTCGGGACCCTTGCCGAGAAAATTGCCGCCGCCGCAGGCATTGTCAAAGCGCCACCTCCGGAAAGCACTTTTATGGCAGCCTACGCGTCCCAGCTGTTCAGCGACGTCTTTTTCAACGGACAGAATATATCGCAAGCCGATTGGAACTTCCCTGCACCTGACAGCGAAACCGGCCAACCCTACAAAACCCTGGTTTTGGTCAGAGAACAGCAAGTCAAGACCATCAGGATGTCCGGAACCCTGAAAGTCAAATCGAAGCTCAAAGGTAAAACAGCAAAGTTCTACGTCCCGATCACTGCCATCACTTTCTCTGACGGGCTGGTCACTCCATTCGCTGGATACTCCCAGGCTGGACTCCTGGCGGCAAATGGACAGTACGAGACAGTGCAGATACCAGAGCGCGTCTGGCAGCTTTGAAGCTCGAAAAATCGCGTTTATAAAGTTTGAACGGTTGCTCAGCCGGGTAATGGCCCGAGGCAACATCGTTGGATTGTTCTAAAAAGCAGTTGCATTGCAAGGAGAGTTCACACCTGAAAACATCTCACAACCCATTGGCCCACGACAAGCGCTTGCGGGTTACCATCCAAGTCACAACAAGATGCAGTCATCACTGCCACCCATCAGGTAAAAAGGCAACATAGTAAGGGTTTTGAGTGGTTCAGAGGTGACTTGAATCTGAGGACCCGGTAGCGTCGTCATGCCGAATCATGCTTTTGTGGTCAGATGCGCACACACGCATCTTCCGGCGCTTTTCCCTACTAAATGGGATGCTTACCGCCCCATCCTTCAGTCCCATGTAATGTCCAATAAGTTTGCATTATCGGATACAGCGGCCTATCCTCCCGAATATGACGAACATCCGCGATATCAACGGCCTCGGCCAGTTCAAAACGCCCCCTGCCCCCTCTGGCGGCAGCGGCGTTCAGGC